>NZ_BAAAHH010000049.1:0-43529 GCF_039525175.1 Actinocorallia libanotica | reverse complement strand
CAACGAGTACCTCGAACGGCAGCTCGCGGCGTGAACTAACCGCAAATAAGCTGTCCGGAATCGGCAGGGCACATCACACTGGGATGCGAAGACCGGCGAGCCGGTCGGGATGGCTCACCCGCAGGCGTGGGTCCAGGTGGCCGCGGTCTCGCGCGACCAGACCCGCAACACCATGACCCTGTTCCCGTCCCTGATGTCGGACAAGCTGATCAAGACGTACGGCATCAAGGCCGGCGCCGAGCTGATCCGAGCCAACCGGGGGCGGCAACGGCTTGAGGCCGTGACCTCGTCGTACCGCGCGCTCGAAGGCGGACGCAGCACCTTCGTGGTGCTGAACGAAACCCACCACTGGGTGCGCGGCAACAACGGCGACAAGATGTACGAGACGATCGACGGTAACGCCACCAAGAAGGATGCGCGCTACCTGGCGATCACGAACGCTTACCTGCCGGGCGAGGACTCGGTGGCCGAGCGGATGCGCGAGGCGTGGGAGAAGATCCGCGAAGGGCGCGCGGTCGACGTCGGTTTTCTGTACGACTCGATCGAGGCGCACCCGAAGACTCCGCTGACTCCGGAGGCGCTTCGCATCGTCCTTCCGAAGATCCGCGGGGACGCGATCTGGCTGAAGGTCGAGACCATCATTCAGTCCGTCATGGACACGACGATCGCCCCGTCGCGGTCGCGTCGGATGTGGCTGAATCAGATCGTCGCCGAAGAGGATGCGCTGTACGGCCCGGCCGAGTGGGACGTCCTTCGGGATGAGACCAAAACGCTCCAGCCGGGCGACGAGATCACCCTCGGTTTCGACGGTGGCAAGACCGATGACGCGACTTGTCTGGTCGCGCTCAGGGTCTCGGACATGTGCGCCTTCCCGTTGGGCGTCTGGGAGAAGCCGGACGGCTCCAAGGGCGACGGTTGGATCGTGCCTCGCGAGGCTGTCGACTCGGCCGTCCATGACGCCTTCCGGAACTTCAAGGTGCTCGGCTTCTTTGCGGACGTTGCCTTGTGGGAGAGCTACATCTCGGAGTGGTCGGCGACCTACGGCGAGGGCCTGGCGGTGAAGTCGCCGCTCGGCAAGGACTCGATCGGCTGGGACATGCGCTCGTCGCTGAAGACCTCGACGCTGGCGCACGAGCGGCTGATGCGCTCGGTCTTCGACAAGAAGCTCGCCCACGACGGCGACCTGACCCTGCGCCGCCACGCCTTGAACGCGAGGCGCGCGACGAACAACTACGGCATCTCCTTCCGCAAGGAGAGCCCGGATTCACCCCGCAAGGTCGACGCCTATGCGGCGCTGATGCTCGCGCATGAAGCCCTCTACGAATTCCGGGCGCGCGGCAAGCGGCAGAAGGCCCGCACTGGGCGCGGCTACTTCCTCTGACTGTGTGTAACTGTGACTAGAAGGGTGGTGGTGGTGTGGCTGACGTATCGCCCGCCTCGCTGGCGAAGCAACTCCTTGCCATCCTGCATCGTGATGGCGACCGACTGAAGCGGATCGACGACTACGACAACGGCAGGCACGACGACCCGTACATGCCGCCCCAGGCGGATGACGAGTACCGCCTGCTGGCCCGGCGCGCGGTGTCGAACTGGATGCCCCTGCTCGTCAACACGCCCGCTCAGGCTTTGTACGTTGATGGCTTTCGGCGCGGCACGATCGGCGAGGCCGGCATCCCCATCGGGGGCGAGGGAAGTCGGTCGATCGAGTGGGCTCACTGGCAGCGCTCCCGACTGGATGCGCGCCAGTCCGCGGTCTACCGCGGTGCTCTGAAGTTCGGCCATTCCTTCGTGCTGACGGAGAAGACGAGCCGGGGCGTGAAGTCCAAGGGGCTGAGTGCCCTGAAGACCGCGGCCCTCTTCGAGGACCCGGCGAACGACGACACCCCGTATGCGGCATTGACCGTCATCTCCTGGCCGAAGGGCGAGGAGCTGGGCAAGGCCCGCATGTGGGATACCCGCAGCGAGTACGAGGTGACCTTCAAGTCCCTGTGGGACGAGGATGGCGTCCGGGTCGGCAAGGGCAAGCGGCACGGCGCGAGCGAATGCCCGGTCACGCGGTTCGCCGCGGTGATCGACCTGGAGGGTCGGACGGTCGGCGTGATCGAGCCGATGATCGCCCTTCAGAATCGGATCAACCAGACCGTCTTCGACTTGCTCGTCGCGCAGACGTACGGGTCGTTCAAGGTCCGGTATGTGACCGGCATGGCGCCTCCGATCGAGCGCGATCCGGAGACGGGCGAACCGGTTCTCGACGAGGCCGGACAGCCCAAGCCGCTGCCCCTGAACCACAACGCGAGACGGTTCCTTTTCGCCGAAGACAGCGACGTGAAGTTCGGGTCTTTGGACGAGACTCCGCTGGGCGGATTCATCGACTCGATCGACATGTCGATCCGCCATCTGGCCGCGGTCTCGCAGACCCCGCCGCATCACTTGCTCGGGCAGATCGCCAACCTGTCGGCCGAAGCTCTGCTGGCCGCGGAGACCGCGCTCGCGCGGAAGATCGCCGAGTTCAAGGCCGCGTTCGGCGAGAGCTGGGAACGGGTCTTCCGCCTGGCCGCCGAACTCGAAGGCGACACCTCCGCGGCGGAGGACTTCGCCGGTGAGGTCATCTGGCGGGACATGGAATCCCGCAGCTTGGCGCAGGCAGCCGACGCCCTCGGCAAGCTGAAGGAACAGCTCAACATCCCCGAGCGTGGCCTTTGGCGCAGGGTTCCCGGAGTCACTCAAACAGAGCTGGACGACTGGGAGCAGATGCGCGAGGAGGACGACGGACAGCTCCAGCTCGCGACCGCTCTCATACGAGCGACGCCTGAGCCCGAGCCCGCTCTGGAAGCGATCGCGGCGTGACGAATTCGGCCCGATACCAAGAGGCCGAAGAGGCGTCGGTCGCCTTCCAGATCGCCCTCACTCAGATCGGTGCGAAGACGGTCGAGGAGGCACTGAAACTCTGGGAGTCGGTGCCGGTCGAGGCCCGCGCATCCACGGCAACTTCGTGGCTGCGCAGGGCCATCACGTTGGTCATGGGAAGGCGGCGGAGAAGCCGCGATCTGGCGCGTGCCTACTACCGATTGGTGCGCGCCTTGGTGACCGGATCGACGGTCGCCGACCCCTACCATCCCGAGCCCGAACACGTCTCCTTGCAGGACCTGAGAGAGGAGTTCGCGGAGCTGGTCGGAGAGGCCGCGCAGGACGCTCCGGAACCGGAAGAACAGGGCGAAGAAACCGCGGTCTCACAACCCGAACCAGAGCCCGCGAGAGCGGTCGAATCACCCTCCCCGGAGGAGGACGAGGACGCCGATCTCGACCGGATTCTGGTCGAGGAGATCGAGGCCCTTCGAGCCGAAGAAGAACGCATCGAACGCGAAGCGGAACGGGAGTTGCGGGTCGCCCTGGCGGCGCTCGGGACCGACAACCTCGCGAAGAAAGTCGAAGCGATCGGCAACGACAAGCCGGCCAAGGACGTAGACGCCGCGCGCAAGGAAGCCCACGAGGAAGCCGGAGCGAGGCAAGCCGCTGCGGCCGAGAGGGTCGCGATGAACGGCGCCCGCTCCACCTTGTGGTCCCACATGAACAAGGACCAGAAGGCGATCGGATACGTGCGCTTGTCGCGCACGGGAACGCCGTGCGGTTGGTGCGCGATGCTCATCTCCCGCGGCCCGGCCTACAAGTCCGAGAAGTCCGCGACCTTCGCGGACGGCGACCGCTATCACGACAACTGCCATTGCTACGCCATGCCGGTTTTCAGCCGGGAGCAGTGGCGCGAATCCGACCTGTTCGCCATGAGCCGGAGGTACTCCGACGAGTGGCCGCGGGTCACCAAGGGGCTGTCTGGAAAGGCAGCCGTTTCAGCGTGGCGGCGCTACATCCGCCAGCAACAGAAGGCCGAAGCCCAGGAGGCGCGGCGAAGAACTACGAACGTCCAGGAGGCGTAAGTGAGCGACCAGATCGAAACCCCCGAGACCACCGAGCCCACGACCCAGGAAGCCGCGGTGACGACCGAGAAGGTCGAGCCCGGCGAGCCCGAGAAGAAGGAGCCGTCCGTCGAGGACGAGGCTCCCGAGTGGGTGCGCAAGGAGCTGGCCAAGGTCCGCGGCGAGGCCGCGAACTACCGGACCAAGCTGCGCGAGGCTGAGGCCGCACTGACCAACGCCAAGACGGTCGAGGAGTTCGAGGCCGCTCGGGCGGAACTGTCCACTCGCATCGTCGAGCTGGAGACCTCCCTCCTTCGCGAGAAGGTCGCCCGCAAGTACGACCTCCCCGACGAGCTGGCCGCGCGCCTGCGAGGTGCGGACGAGGCCGAGCTGGAGGCCGACGCGAAGGCGCTCCAGAAGTTCGTAAACCCTGCCGCTCCTGAGTCCCTTGGCGGTGGCCTCACCCCGGACGACAGCGAGGGCGACTTCGACCCGGTCAAGGTGGCCCGCGCGGCGCGGCGTCGCCGCTACTGACCGACCCTGACCGGATGGCCTGGTGTGTAAGTGAGACCAGGCCCCCATCTCTGACCGACAAGGAGAAACACACACGTGGCTTACAACCCGCATGATGTCGTCAAGCCCGAGCAGATCGCGGCCACTGCCGCGGTCGCTCTGGAGGAGTCGCTGGTCGTCCCGGCTCTCTTCCAGCGCGAGGGCGTCGACCAGTTCAAGGGCGCTCGCAACGACGCCATCAACGTCAAGGTCGAGGGGACCCTGCCCTTCCGGACCTACGGGTGGCGCAACGACCGCACGAACCCGATCGTCTTCGACGAGTACTCGGAGCGGACCTACGCGCTGAACTTCGGCGGCGACATCTACTCCGCCGTCAAGCTCACCGACGAGCAGTCCGAGTTCGACCTTCCCGGCTGGGCCAAGCTGATGGCTAAGCAGACCGAGGCCGTTGGCCGCGGCCTGGAGTACGAGGCCGTCGATCACCTGCTCGCCGCCCCCTACAACGTGACCCTGGGTGGCGCGGTCTCCAACCGGAGCCTGCGCTCGACCCTGATCCGCGCCCGCGAGGTCATGAACAAGTTCCGCCTGCCCAAGGAGCAGCGGACCCTGCTGGTCGGCTCCGGTTGGGAGAACGCCCTGCTGAGCGACGACGAGCTGAACCTGGCCCAGAACGTGGGTGAGGCCGAGGCCGTCACCGCACTGCGTGAGGCGACCATCGGCCGGCGCTTCGGCTTCAACATCGTGACCTCGACCGAGCTGCCCTCGGACACCGCGATCGCGATGATCCCCTCCGCGTTCGTGTTCCTGACCGCGGCCCCGAGCGTCCCGCAGTCGGTTCCGTTCGGTGCTGGCGCCAGCCACAACGGCATCGCGCTGCGCTGGATTCGCGACTACGACAGCCAGTACCTGGTTGAGCGCTCCGTGGTCAACGCCTACAAGGGGTTCCACACCATCAAGGACGTCCTGGTCGGCCGCGACGAGGTGACCAAGCAGTCCTTCGTCTCCGAGACCCAGCACTTCGTCCGCGCGATCCGGCTCGACCTGGACGCGACCGCGGACGTGCTGCCGGACCCGGACGGCCCGGACGCCGCACAGCAGGAGCTGGCCTCGATCACCGGGGTCAAGGGCACCGCTGACGGCGCTGGCGTCTGATCCAACGCAGGGCAGGGTGTGCAACTTGCACCCTGTCCTGCCTCCCCGTGAGCAAAGGAGAACCGCTTGGCGTACGCCACCCTTGATGAACTGACGGCCCGCCTCGACTGGACGCTCGATGCTGACGAGGAGAGGATCGCGGCCTCCGCACTGGAGGACGCCTCCGACCTGGCCGCGCACTACGGGCGCGACTGGCCCGAGACGAACGTTCCCCGCCTGGTGCGGACCCTGGTCCTGAAGGCCGCGGTGCGCTACATGCGCAACCCTGACGGCTACACCCAGTCCCGTGCTGGCGACGAGACGCTCGCCTGGAGCGATGCGTCCGGCGAGAACGCCGGAACGGTGTACTTCACCGACGAGGAGATCAAGCTTCTCGAAGGGCTCGGCGGGCGCAAGCCCGGCCTGGGCAGTGTGCAGGTGTCGGCCTGGAACAGCAAGATCCGGCACCGTCCCGGCCTGGTGCCCGTCGACTACGGAGGCGACGCCTTCCCCCTCTTCGCTGACGAAGAGGAGCCCTGGTGAGCAGACAGCGCAGACGAGGCCAGGAAGTCTTGGTCTGGAAGACGAAGGTCGTCACCGACCGGCGCGGCAACCAGGTCGTCGTGGCGGATGCGGACGGCCCCCACAAGGTGCGCGCGGCGTTCGTCCCCCAGCGCTCGGCGCGAGCCGAAGTGCCCGGCCAGCAGCAGATCAACATCACCCGAATGATCGTGGACGCCGATCTGGAAGACGTACGCCTGTGGTCTCGGGTCGAGGCCATGGGCACGCAGTGGGACGTCGTCACCCCGCCCGCCTACCACCACGGCACCCGCAAGACGCGGCACTGGTCGATCGACATCCGGGAGCGGCCCTAATGGAGTGGGACCGGAGCAGACAGAAGCTCAACAAGCACATCGCCACGATAGACGGCGTCCAGGAGCAGCTCGAAGAGGTCGCGACGGAGATCAGCGAGCGAGCGGAAGACCTCCTGGCCATGCACCACTTCGCCGAGCACGCCGAGATCCTGCTCCTGCACGGAGACGTCGACTGGTACGTCGCGCTCAGCGACGACCGCGGGCGCAAGGCCGCACTGTCGATCGAGTACGGCCGCAAGGCGGGCTCGAAGAAGAGGCCGGACGGAACGGTCGTCACCTGGTCCGACATGGATGGTCTCTACATCCTCGCCGACGCCTCCCGGCTGCCGCGCAAGCGCAAGGGCAAGGTGGTGCTGTAGATGGCCGGACTCCCTCCTGAGATCAAGGCGCTGGCCGAGCTGTCGCCTGTCGAAGACCTGATGCTGGCGATCCTGCGCGATGGCCTGCCGGGTATCCAGGTGCGATCCCTGATCGCCGCGGACCAGCATTTTCCCTTGGTGCTCGTCCGACGCGACCCCACGTTCGGCGAGTGGGAAGGCGACCACCGATTCCTGGACTCGGCGCTGATCGCCGTTCATTGCTTCTGCGAAGACCCGGACGGGGACGAGGACGCAGCGATCCTGTCCGAGGCCGCCAGGGTCGTGATCCGCGACGCCTGGCTGTCGCAGAAGGTCGTCCACGGGCGAGGTCACATCACCCGCCTGGACGTCCACACCGCTCCGCGAAGGGTCACCGACTGGGCCACCGCGACCGGACCAGTGCAGTACGCCGACCTCCCCACGGGGGTCTGGCGCTACGAGTCGAAATACCAGATCGAGATCCGCAAGCCGCGGACTCGCCCATACCCCCAGTAAGGAGACGCCTTAGTGTCCGTGAACGACAGCGCCACTCTGGTCATCGGTAGTGGCAACTACCTGACCGCCCCCACCGGCACCGCGCTGCCGGCCAACATCCTGAACCCGCCCTCCCCGTGGACCAACGTCGGCCACACCTCGCTGGAGGACATCTTCTCGATCACCTCCGAGGGCGGCGAGGCGACCACGATCGGTACGCTCCAGAACAAGTCCCTGCGCACCAAGTACAGCGCGCGGACGGAGACTATGACCTTCGTGTTGCAGCAGTTCGACAAGCCCGCGCTCAAGCTGTACTTCGGCCAGAACGCCCCCGAACTGCCGGACGGGACGATCGGCGTCCCGGCCGAGCCGGAGCCCACCGAGTGCGCGTTCCTCGCCGTCTTCGTCGATGGTGATAACCACTTCGCGTTCTACTCGCCCAAGTCGGAGATCTACCGCTCGGACGACATGTCCATGTCCGACACCGAGAGCCTCGCTGGTCTGCCCCTGGGCGTGAAGCCGCTGGCCTACAACGGTGCGGCCTGGACTTACGCCGTCACCCCGCTGGGCGTGGCTGCGACCGGCGCGACCGCGGGCGAGCCCGGTTACTTCAGCCCGGTCTCCGCCTCTCTCCCGGCGAACCTGGCCGCAATGACCGGCATCACCGCCACTCCGAACAGCGCCTGGGCCGAGGGCGAGCACGTGGTGCTCGGCGACGGCTCCATGGCCCACTGGAGCGGCACCCTCTGGGCGGCGGGCCTCCCCGCCTGATCGTCTGTGTAACTGTAACAAGACCCCCCCGGTGCGTAAGTGTTGCGGACCTCCTGCGCACCGGGGGCTCCACCCCTTCCGAAGGTCCGCGCCCCTGATTCCCCCACCTACCAAGGAGGTTCGCACCCCATGGCCAAGTTCACTCTCGACGCTTTCCGTGAGGCCGCCGACGCGAAGTACGGCGCCACTGAGATCGAGCTGTCGGACGGCACGATCGTCCGCCTGCTGAACCCGCTGCGTCTGGACAAGGAGACGCGCGCCAGCCTGACCGACAAGCTCGGCGGGCTCAACGCCGAGGACGCCGACCAGGAAGAGGAACTCGCCAACATCATCCGCCTCGTCGCCGAGTACAAGCCTTCCGCCGAGAAGCTCCTGGAGGAGGTCGGCGGTGACCTGGCGGTGCTCGTCTCCGTGATCGAGGCGTACAACAAGGGCGCCCAGGTGGGGGAAGCCTGAGCCTCGCCCAGCTCGTGGACGACTACGGTGAGGGCCTGTATCCCGACCTGCTGTTCCATTACGGAATCGACCTCCGTGAGGTCGTAGCGGGTCGGGGGCCTGCCCCCTCCCTGGTCCTCCTGCTGGCGCAGAGGCTGCCCGACACCTCGCTGACCGTCGCCCTCATGGCGGGTGGTCGCAGGTACTTCGGATGGGGCGTCGACCGGCACATGCTCGCCGATCTGTACGACGCGCTGAATCTCCTCACCAGGGCCGCCGGGCAGTGGGGCAAGAAGGGTCCGCCCGACATCCCCCTGTATCCGAGACCAAAGGCCAAGACCAAGAAGGCCGAGAAGGCCAAGGGCTCCACGCGCACGTCCGTGGCCGATCTCTACAAGCGCTTCACTCGGAGGTAATCCATGGCTCCTTCCGGACAGACGGTCGGCCGAATATCCATCAAGGTTCTGCCGGACACCAGCGACTTCCGCGAAGAGGCGCAGAAGGAACTCAACAAGATCGAGCGAGTTCTCGAAGCCACGGTGCAGACGACGGCCGACATGTTCGGGGCGACGAAGGAACTCCTGGAGGGCATCCGGGAGATCAACGCCAAGAACAAGACGATGGCCTCCCGGAAGATCCGGATCTACACCACGATCAGCACCGCGGGCAAGGACGCCATGATCCGCGATGCCGTCCGCGACCTCCAGAACTCGGCCCAGTCGAACGGCCTACGGCTGCGCCTGAGCGACGTCGAGGTCACGGGCGACGTCAACCTCAAGGTCGACCCGGCCAGCCTCGACAAGGCGAAGAAAGACCTGGAGGACTGGCGAGACGACATCTCCCCGCTGACGGTCGGCGTCATGGTCGAGATGGTCAACGGTGCGGGCGCGGCCGTGAGCGCTCGCCTGTCGGTGCTGACTCGCCCGCGCACGGTCAACATCATCCCTCGGCTGAACAATGCGGCGGCTGCCAAGGTCGCCACTGCCCTGGCCGCCCTGTCGGGCGCGCGAGTGTTGCATCAGACCTTCGAGCGGCTCGGCAACGTCCTGCGCAACCTCGACAAGACCGTCCCCATCATCGGCACCCTGACCCTGGCGATCGCCGGTCTGGCCGGATGGGCGCTGACGGCGGCGAGCAACCTGTTCGCCTTGTCGTCGAGCCTCGCGCAGATCGGCCCGCTAGCCCTCCTGCTGCCCGGTCTCCTCGGAGGCATGGCGGTCGGTCTGGGCGCGACCATCGTCGCGCTGGCCGACTTCAACAAGGTTCTTCCGCAGGTCAAGACGCAGCTCTCGCAGCTCCGCACGATCATCTCTGACAACTTCTGGGAGAAGGCCAAGGGACCGATCGGCGAGCTGGTCGATGGGCTCCTGCCGAAGTTCTCCCAGGGGCTGGCCAAGGTCAGCACCGAGGCCGGCGCCTTCTTCGGAGCCTTTGCCACCAGCCTCAAGGGCGCACTTGACCCCCTCCTCGCGCAGATGTTCACCGACCTTTCGGAGTCCATCAAGGTCGCCACACAGGGCACCGATGCCTTCGCGGGGATCATCGCCACCTTCGGCAAGGTCGGTACCTCCTACCTGCCTCGGCTCGCGCAGTGGTTCGTCGACATCTCCGAGCGCTTCGACGCCTTCCTGTCCCAGGCCGACGCGGACGGGCGCCTTGAGCAGTGGATCGAAACCGGCCTGGCCAACCTGAAGGAACTCGGCTCGGTCATCGCCAACCTCGGCGGGATCTTCGCTGGCCTGGCTCGTGCGGCCGAGGCCGCAGGCGGCTCCTCGCTCGGCCACATGGCCGACACCCTGGAGCGGCTCCACGCGGTTGTCGACTCCCCCTCCTTCCAGGCCGGACTGACCGATGTGCTGGCCGCCGCGCACCAGTCGATGAACAACATCGCCACGCAGAGCGGCCCGGCTGTCGAGAACTTCTTCAAGGTCTTCGGGCAGCTCCTGACCGACACCCTCCCGCAGATCGGCGACGTGATCGGTACGGCGCTGGAGGCGATCGCCTCGGCGCTGGCTCAGCCGGAAGTGTCCGAGGGCGTCAAGTCCATGATCAACGGGATTCAGACCGCGGTCTCCGCGCTGGCTCCCGCGATGGAGCCGGTCGGCCTTGCGTTCGGCGCCCTGCTTCAGGTCATCGGCGCATTCGCCGGTACGGTCGGCCCGCTCCTGGCGGCAGCACTGACCCCGCTGGCTACCGCGTTCGCGGCGCTGGCCCCTCAGCTCATTCCGATCATCCAGCTCCTCGGCGGGACGCTGACGACCGCGTTCACCGCGCTGGCTCCGGTCATCGCCCAGCTCGTGCCCGTCGTGGGCACACTGCTCGGCGGGGCGTTCGGCCTACTGGGTGCGCTGCTCCCTCCCATTGCGCAGTTGTTCGGCACGCTGGTTGCAGCTGTGGCTCCGCTGGTGACGACGCTGGTCTCCGGCCTGGCTCCGGTCCTGCCCATCCTGGGCGCGGCGCTCGGCACCGTGGCGACCGCGCTCGGCCCACTGGTGACGATGCTCGGCTCGATCCTCGGCGCGGTCCTCGGGCCTGTCGTCGAGGTGCTCGGCAACGTCCTGGCCGCGATCCTGCCGAAGCTGGGCGAGGCGCTGTCCAACCTGGTCGCGCAGCTCATGCCCCTGCTCTCGGCGTTCCAGGCGCTCGTCAACTTCCTGATGCCGGTCCTCGCCCCCGTGCTGGAGTGGCTCGCGGAGTTCATCCTCGGCGCCTTGGTCGGCGCGATCAACGGCATCGCCCAGGTGATCGAGGGTGTCATCGGTGTCTTCCAGGGTCTCTGGCAGATCATCAGCAACTTCGGCTCGGACTGGGGCGCGGTCTGGGATGGCGTCTGGCAGGTCTTTAACGGCATCTGGAACATGATCGCCGGTGTCTTCCGGACGGTCCTGAACATCGGAATCCTGAAGGTCGCGGGCACTGCGCTCAAGGCCCTCGGGAACCTATTCAAGGCTGGATGGAATGCCATCAAGGCCGCGTTCACCGCCGCCTGGAATGGCATCAAGAACAACTTCGACAACTGGCTTCGCGCTCTGGTCCTCGCTCCGAGGACGATGATGAACCAGCTTCGGAGCCTGTTCACCGCTGCCTGGAATGCCATCAGGACGGCGACGACCGCGGCGTGGAATGCGGTTACGTCGGCCGTCTCCAAGGGTGTCACTGGAGTTATCAACTTCGTGAAGACCCTGCCCGGCAAGATCATGGCGCTTCACGCGCGATTCGCTGGGGCGCTCATCGGTGCCGGCAAGGCCGTCATCGAAGGTCTGATCAACGGCATCAGGTCCATGCTCGGAAAGCTTGAAGGCGTCCTCGACTGGATCACCGACAAGCTGCCGGACTGGAAGGGTCCGATGAGCAAGGACAAGGTCCTGCTCTACGCGACCGGTAAGGCCATCATGAAGGGTCTGATCAAGGGCCTTGAGTCTCAGTTCAGCAATGTCGAAAAGAAGCTCAAGGAACTGACGGACCTGATCCCGAAGGTCGCGAACAAGAACCTTCGCCAGAGCCTGAAGGGCGACGCGAAGGATCTGGCCGCCCTCCTTAAGCACTGGGAGAAGTACAACGAGCGGCTTAAGGAAGCCAAGGAGAACCTGAAGGCGCTGCGCGAAGAGGCGCGGGAGTATGCGAAGTCCATCAGGGACGAGATCATATCCGCGGCTGACGTGACAGACCTTGAGGAAATCACCTTCGCGGGAATGATCGAGAAGCTGGCCGAGGCCCGCGACCAGGCCCGGAAGTTCTCTGCCGTTCTGGCACAGCTCCAGAGGCTCGGCCTCAATGAGGTCACCTTCGATCAGTTGGTGCAAAAGGGCGGCGAAGAGGGCCTGAAGGCGGCCGAGGAAATCCTCAATGCCGGTCAGGCTGGAGTCGATCAGATCAACAAGCTCCAAGAGGAGCTGGGTCAGGCAGCCGGCCAGGTCGGTAAGACCGCCGCCTCGGTGATGTACGACAACGGCATCCGGATGGCGGAGGGATTGGTCAAGGGTCTTCAGCAATACGCCGACAAGATCGAGGCGCAGATGGTGAAGATTGCCGAGGCCATGGTCGAGGCGATTCGCAAGGCGCTCGGCATCAAGACCAAGAAGTCGAAGTTCGTCGTGGCCACGGCGGAGATCAGCGACGACTTCGTTTCCGGCATGGACAAGCAGAAGACGAAGATGGCCAACGCCCTTCCCGTGAAGGAAATGGTCAACGGCGGCAAGCTGATGTCCAAGGGAATTCTGGTCGGAATCGAGTCCGGATACGACAGCATCCGCAAGTCCCTCACCGCATTCAGCAAGGAGCTGGGAAAGACGGAGCTTCAGGTTCCTGCCGTCAAGCAGGTGACCGGGGCGACCACGGGCTCGAACAGCAAGACCGCTGCGGTGAGTAGTCGACTCGCCAGTGCCGCGACCCCCGCAAGGGGCGACGGAAACACCAATGTCCTCAACTACTACGCGGCACCGAACAAGTCCCTCTCTGCGGAGGAGGAGCTTTTCCGCGCCGCCGGACGAGCACGAATGAAGGGGTGGTAAGTGGCGAAACTGATCCTCGAAAGCCAATGGGACTCCCTGTCCCTGAACGCGGTCGAGGAGCAGGGGTACGGCATTCAGGCTCAGCCCGGAACTACCGGGCTGGGCCTCCCCCCTGTCTCTCCCCGTTGGCTGGAAGGTGCGGGTGATGGCGCGAAGTATCGCGGCACCCGCGCCCTCCCGCGCGATATCGACATTCCTCTGAAGATTGTCGGCCGCAACAGGGCCGACCTGATGGACAGCGTCTCTCGCCTGTCTCGGATGCTCTCACACGAATGCACCTTGCGGATGGTGCAGAGCGACGCTTCGGAATGGACGACGAAGGTCGTCCGCTCGGGCGGGGGAGATTACGCCTACGGCGCGAACACGATCTCCGATACCTACCTGGAGTTGACCCTGTCGCTGCGCTCTGGAGATCCCTACTGGACGTCCGCGAAGGTCGACCGGTACGAGATCCTCGGCGTCCAGGTGGTGGCGAACCCGTTCGTCTCGAACTTCATGCAGCTCCCCATGACCGCGGCGCAGGCGCCCGGAGACATCACCTGGGAGAACACCGGGGACGCGCACGCCTTCCCGCTGTGGGAGGTCCACGGCCCTGGCAAGAACTTCCAGGCCACTTCCTGGGGCGGCGAGGTGCTGCGCTGGGAGGGCTCACTGGAGGCAGGCAAAGTCCTCTACCTCGACACCCGGACGACCCGAGTGTGGGACTCCACCGGGGTCAACCGCTACGACCTGCTCGCCGCGGCTCCCAAGTTCTGGACCGTGCCGCCTGGCGGCTCGACCGCCAAGGCCGTCCTCGAAGAGGGCTCGGCGAACTCGCGAATCCTGTGCTCATGGCAGACGCGGAATTGGATGGTGATCTGAGTGAACCTCTTGGACATCACCGTCGAGGTCCGTGACAAGAACCTGAAGCGCATGGGGCAGATCCCCCCGGACGACCTCAACCTCCAGGTCGAGGACAAGTTCAACAACGTCGGGTCGTGGGAGCTGAGCCTTCCGATCGAGCATCCGATGACCCCCTACCTGCGAGCCCCCGGCTCGGGCCTGATCGTCACGGGTCCGAGCGGGGTCCTCTTCTCCGGGCCTACGGTCGAGCCGGAGTATGCGGCGACGACCGCGGACCCCACCGGCAGCGTCACCTTCAAGGGTGTGTCGGACTCGATCATCCTGTCCGACATGCTCGCCTGGCCCGAGCCGTGGAACGTCAACCCCCACGCACAGGGCGCCGCCTACGACACGCGCACCGCTGGCGCCGAAAGCTTGATGCACGCCTACGTCAACGCAAACGTGGGACCAGGCGCCCCGGCCGAGCGGCGGAACTCCAGGCTCATCATGGGTGCCAATGGGTTCCGCGGCCCGTCCGTCACCAAGTCGGCTCGGTTCGTTCAGCTCGGCACCCTGTGTTCGGAGATCGTCGCGGGTACCTCGCTCGGCTTCCGGGTCATCCAGCAGGGCACGAACCTGGTCTTCGAGACCTACCTCGGCGCGGATCGCACGAAGTTCATCCGGCTCGACGTATGGAACGGAACCCTCTCCGAACAGCGCGTCGCGATCTCGGCCCCTGCCGCGACCCACGCGATCGTCGGTGGTGACGGAGAGAGCGAGAACCGGGCCTTCAAGATTGTGACGACTGCGGACTCCATCGCGGCCTCGTCGTCCTGGGGTAGGCGCATCGAGACCTTCGTCGATGCCCGCTCCAACGAGGAGACCACCGACGCCGAGCTGACCCAGGCCGGCACCGAAGCCCTGGCTGAAGCCGGTAAGACCGGCGTGGCCGCGCGAGGCGTCACCGTCGAGGATGTCGACTATCCGCACATGCAGTTCGGTAAGGACTGGCATTTGGGCGACCGTGTGACGGTCGTCGTCGAGGGCCAGGAGCTGGCGAGCATCGTCACCGGGATGGTCCTCAAGGCCGACGAGGGCGGGCTGCGGCTCGGCGCCGAACTCGGCGACGCCTCAGGCTTCGACCCTGACGCCGTGGTCACCAAGCGGATTCAGTCCACCGAGGATCGCGTCTCCAACCTGGAGCGCACTGTCGAGCCGAGCAACGCGGCGGGCCTGATCCTCAACGCCCGTGATGCGGGAGGCGTCCTTCAGTGGAACCAGGGCACCCCCACCGGGAACTGGCCCGAGGGAACATCCCTCCTCTATCTCAACGCCACGGACGCGACCGCGGGCGGATGGGGCTTCGGGGGAATGTGGGGCTTCGTGGTCACCCACCGGCAGCCCGGTGGAGGCGACGCCACGCAGCGATGGACCAAGGCCCACCCTCCGGGCACGGCTCATGAGGAGTGGTTCCGTGGCGGCAACGCCAGCGGCTGGGGTCCCTGGAACGTGGTGCCCTTCGGCAACACCAACGTGGCCCGCGGGATCAAGGCGCTCCAGAACATCACGGCCTCGGACTACATCGGCAACAACGAGACGATCATCTATCGGACGAACTTCCAGGCCGAGGCGAACCGCTGTTACAAGGTCACGTTGCGAGCCGGAGCGATGGACGCCAACGCCACGGGTGACGGCACTCGCGTGGCCAAGACCGCCGGATTCATCACCTGTCGCTACAACGAGGGCGGCGCGGCCTTCATCGGCTCGCCCTCCGCAGGCGTATTCCAGGTGACGGCATTCCACGAGAACTCCGATACCGCCATGGGCGTGAGCTGCGAGTTCTTCATCAACGGCCCTGCGGCCGGCCCTCTGCACATCGGCATCTCCCTTCAGGCCAACCGCGACGCAGGCGCCTACGGGCAGGTGCGCATCCTCGCCATCGGCACCTCCAACCTGGCCGTCGAGGACGTCGGCGCAGCCATCTGACCCCTCCGTCTTCAGGCCCCCCCTCGTGGGGGCCTTTGTCATTCCACAGGAAGGAGACTCTGTGGCAATCACCTCCTACCCGTTCGACGGCCAGGTCGCTACCGAGGCCCAGTACACGAAGCTGTTCTCGGAGTTCCAGGATTCCGGCATCACGAACTCGGTCTGGTCGACCTCCCTGCGGGTCGTGGCCAACGGCTCGAACCGCGACATCAGCATCCTGCCCGGACGGGCGTTCATCCGAGGTCACATCTACGAGTCGACCGAGACCCAGGTCATCACCCCGCCAATGGCGCTCAACTCCTGGCGCAACGACCTGTATGTGCTGCGGCTCGACCCGTCGCTGAACCAGATCACCCTGGTACGGATCGTCGGCTCCCCCAACGCCGGACGGCCCGCGCTGACCCAGACGGAAACCGGGATCTTCGAGCTGCCCCTGGCCGACGTGTGGATGGGATCGAACTACAACTACGCCGACCAGTCCCACATCACCGACCTTCGGTCCTGGGCCGGACACCGAACGGGCGTCTGGTACAACGCGACGCGCCCGCCGAGCCCGCGTGTGGGCAAGCTCGGCCGGAACCTCTCAACGAATAAATGGGAATTCTGGAACGGGAGCGAGTGGCAGGAGTTCGGCACCGCGAGCTGGGGAAACCTGTCCGGCAAGCCGGAGACCTACCCGCCCAGCTCGCACACCCACGGCTGGGACGGCATCACCGATAAGCCGACCGCCTTCCCTCCCGCGGCCCACACCCACGCCGAACTCCAGACCCAGATCGACGCTCTGGCCGCGCGCATCGCCGCGCTGGAGACGGGCGCCGGATCGGTAGCGGCCCGCGTCGAGACGCTGGAGACGGATGCCGTGGCACTGGAGGCGCGCGTCGAGGCGCTGGAGACTCCCGAGCCGGAGGGCGGCGCGTGATCCACTTCCTCGCCCTTGAGCCCAGCGCACAAGGACCCCTGATCACCGCCGCCGGCGCCGTCACCGTGGCCCTGACCGGCGTGATCGTCGAGCTGCTGCGCAGGCAGAAGCAGACGATGAGCGAGGTCCGTGACCAGGTCTCCAACGACCACGACACGAACTTGCGCGACGACCTCGACCGGGTGATCGAGAGCCTGGACCGCCTCCTGGACGGACAGCACCAGCACGGCCGCGAGCTGCGCGGCCTGCGCGAGGAGATCGCACACGAAAGACGAGAGCGGCTGGCTGTGGCCGAGCGGCTCGACGACCACATTCAGCACGTGAAGGAGGCTCGTCCGTGAGCAAGGGCAAGCAGATCTATCCGAAGGCCGACGCCAAGACTCAGTGGTACGGCGGGAGGTATCCCGGCGCCGCCATGGAGGTGAACGTCGGGATCGTCCACACCACCGAGGGAACCGGCTGGCCGAGCTACTCGGGCGGAGGCGTCGCTCCGACGATCACCGCGCGGCCGAACTTCTCGGCCAAGAAGCTGGAGTTCCGCCAGCACTTCAACGTCGACCGCTCCGCGCGAGCCCTGGTGAACGCGGCCGGAGGCGTGGAGACCAACACCGCGAACGTGTTCCAGATCGAGCTGGTCGGTACCTGCGACCCGGCCACTCACGCGAAGTGGGCCAGGGCCGGATACTCACACATCTACTGGCCGGACGCGCCCGAGTGGGCGCTGCGGGACCTGGCCGAGCTGATGACCTGGCTGAAGACCGAGCACGGCATCCCGCTGAAGTCCGGGCTGCGGTTCCTGCCCTACCCGAGGTCTTACGGTGCGACAGCTACACGCCTGACCGCGGCCCAGTGGCGGATCTTCCGCGGGTGGGCGGGGCACCAGCACGTGCCCGAGAACTCCCATGGAGACCCCGGCAACTTCCCGATCGAGGAGGTGCTGGGGATGGCCGCAGCCCTGGTCAAGCCCAAGCCGAAGCCCGCGGCCAAGCCCGCCGCACTCGACCCGAAGGTCAAGCCCGGCGCTCGGCACCCGCAGGTCAAGGTGCTCCAGCAGCTCCTGGTCGAAGCCGGTTATGGCCCGATCAAGGGGGCCGTGACCGACTACTACGGCCCGGCCACGCAGGGCGCAGTGGCCAAGTTTCACGCCAAGCACCCCGAACACAAGAAGAGACTCCGCCCGAAGCGGATCACCCCCGAGGGGTTCATCGCCCTTCAGAAGGAGGCCAAGTGAGCCAGAAGAAGCCCATCTCCCTGATCCTTCCCCTGCTGCCCGCCAAGCTGCGGCCCAAGGCCAAGGCCGTGGTCGCCGCGGTCGGCGCGCTGGCCGGTGTCGCCGTGCTGGTAGCCGGGGATCAGCCCGAGGTCGCCGTCGTGATCAACGCGCTGACCGCGCTGGGTGTCTACGCCCAGCCCAACGGCGAGACCGCCGAGTAAGACAAAGCCCCGCTGGCCTTGTGGCTGGCGGGGCTCCTTCGTCGTCTCAGGCGTCCTTCTTCTTCATCGCCTCGATCTCGTCCAGGGTCGCGAACCGGGCGGTCCCCCTCCGCCTCTTCGTCTTCTTCGCCTCCTTGGCGTCAGGTGTCCTGACCTGGGGTTTTGCCGGGGGCGGCACCGGTTCCCCTTGCTTCGAGGTGCTAGCCTCTGGAGCTGCGGCCTGCTTGTTCGGCAAGAGGGCTTCGAGCGCTCCGGCGTCGTCGGTACACCTGTCAAAGACGACCTCCCGACCGTCATCACAGGAGAGGGTGTACCGCTTCGCGGGCACCTCCCGGCGCTTGCAGACGTCGCACACTATGACAGTGACCTCCACCTCAGACCCTTCCTCTCTGCGCGAGAACGTTTGACAGTGTGTCTTAGAACGTGCAACTGTAGATCCAATATAGACAACCAGACAGGACAGGGGGTTGCATGGGGGCTCGCAAGATCCAAGACGAGTCCGAGGTTATCCGGTGGTTCGAGGAGGGACGGACCTATCAGTGGATGGTTGAGGAGTACAAGCGCAAGTACAACATCGAGACCGTCCCATCCCTATGGAGTAATTTCCGTCGCCGTCGAGGGCTTGAGCGTCGCATCGTGCGCGATGACGAGCTGATCCCTTGGGAGGTGAAGGAGGAGCACCGTTGGCTCTACCCGATCGCGATGCTGCGGGCCGAAGGCCGGCGCCGTGCGGGCAAGGAGCTGAAGGAGAACGAGAGCACCCGGCTGGCAAGCTGGAAGAAGATGCTGGAAGAGGAGGGTGTCGTGGTTCACTACGACCCCGAGACCGAGGACGGCTTCTTCTATGTTCCGCGTACCCCAGAGGACAATGACATCATCCGCAAGCCCAAGCAGAAGACGACCAAGCGGCCCAACAAGGACTGATCAAGGTCGCGACCCCCGAATGGCGTTCGGCTATCGGGGGTCTTTTCTTTTATAAGGGTTTACTATCGGTAAAGGATACTTTACTGTTCAACGGGTCAGTTAACACTCCGTTCATGCAAGACTTATCCGGCCACCCCCCGCGAGCACGACATTCACGCACAGAGCGCACGCTCCAGCCCTTGACAGGGCACTCGCTGGTGGGATACAACCATCCCCCATGAGGTACAAGTTACACACACGAAGGGAGCCGTGTTGCCATGCCTTACAGGCGCATGATCCTCCAGCCTTTGGCTATGGAGGTCCAGGCGGAGCTTGATTCTGCGGACGGAAAGATCCACCTCCGCTTGGACAGTCACGCGCACGACTACCACATCATCGCCAGCCCCGGCTACCGGCCGTCCGAGCTGAGAGAGATCCTCCGGTCCCTGCGACTCGTCGGCCTGGTACCGATCAGTGAGGACGAGTGCGAGCCCGACCTGCTCGACGACGGATCGGTACGCATCTACCTCGTCCACGACAGGGTGACGCCTCGCCCCAAGTACAGGGCGGGCTCGCACGGCATTGCCCCTCCTCAGAGACTCCCCATCACCCCCTACCTACCCATTCGCCCCAAACAACAGGAGGCCGTCCCTTGACCTTGACCCTGGTCAATCTCCCCACCCCCGCCCCCCAGGTCCCCCGAGACGGATGGGGTCGCCCCCTCGTCGTGCCGGAGTCCGGCGGTCGACCCGTGCCCCACACTCGCACGACGACCTTCATCGACTGCATCGAAGACAAGAGCAACATCATCAACTGGAAGCAGCGCACCGTCCTGGTCGGCGCCGCCCAGAACCCCCACCTCCTGGAGCAGGCCCGCGGCCTCGACCTGGAGAACCCCGAGGACAAGCGCACGCTCAACGATCTGGCCGAGCGTGTAAGTGACGCAGCCGGGGCGAACACCAAGCGGGAGAAGGGAACCCACCTCCACCTGCTGAGCGAGCACGTCGACCGCGGTGAGCCGCTGCCTGCCGGTACGTCGGCCGCCGACCTCGACGACATGGCCGCCTACATGATGGGTACCGTCAACCTGCGCATGGAGCGCATCGAGACGTTCGTCGTGGTCAATGAGCTGGGCACGGCGGGGACGTTCGACCGAACGGCCTGGTACTCCGGCCCCGACCCGTGGGGGCTGCCGATCGAGGGCCGGTTCATCGCCGACCTGAAGACCGGGTCCGTCGCGTACGGCACGCTGAAGATGGCCAGTCAGCTCGCCGTCTACAGCCGGGGCAAGGTGTACGACTTCACGAAGTTCCCGGTCGACGTGAACGACAGGAAGCAGTTCGCAGCCTGGAAGAAGACAAAGTTCTCCGCCGAGGAGGCGGCGCAGGCGTACACCGACCTGCCTCCGGTCAGTCAGAAGTGGGGGATCATCATCCACCTGCCTGCTGGCTCGTCGACCTGCACCCTGCACTGGGTGGACCTTGAGCTTGGGTGGCAGGCCGCCAGCCTGGCGCTCCAGATCCGCAAGATGCGCAGCGTGCGCGACGCCATGAGGCCCTTTGTGAGCCAGGCCACAGAAGATGGGCTTGCATCTGCCGCCTAAAGTGTGTAACTTGTACTTACACAACGGGGCGCCGCCCCAAGTAACACACCCTACCAAGGGAGTACGCCACCTGAGAGAGACAAGAGAGGGGAGGTCGAGCGCATGAGCGAAAACCGAAGGTCCGTCAGCGTCACGATCAAGTACGGCAAGGAAGAGGACGAGCCTTGCGCCGTCTTCGAGGGAACGCCCCAGCAGATCCGCGAGGACATCATCGAGTACTTCGGGATGCCACGCGAGAGCGTCGAGGGACTCCCCCTGAACGAGGTGGTCGTCAACGCCACCCGCACCGCCCAGGCCCTGGACCTGATCCGCTCCCAGCTCGGCGGGGTCATCATCCCGCAGCCCGAGGCCAAGCCGGCCTCCGGCCCCGAGCCCGCGGACCCGTGGGCGGCTGCCTCCGGCACCGCCAAGAGCGATCCGCCCTGGGACCCCGACCCCGCCCCGAACGCGGAGCCGCCCAACCCCAACGCCTGGATTCTCGGCGAGATCGAGAAGCAGACGACCGTCGAAGGACTGAAGAAGCTATGGGCCGAGAACCAGGCCATGTTCGCCGACTCGTCCGTACTGGCCGCATGGAAGGCCAGGGGCAAGTCCCTTCGGTAACCCGCACCACCGAACACCCATCATCGAAAAACCGATCAAAGGAGGACTTACTTTGGCTCTCAACCTCGTCGACATTCCGGTCCAGGGCGGCGGCTGGTTCAAGCCCGCCGACAACAAGGGCGCTCACGCGATCCTGATCGAGGTCCACTCCTACGAGGCCAACAGGCCGACCCCCAACGGCCCCAAGAACAGCGCGCTGTGTGACGTGACGGTCTTCCGCACCGCGGAGGATCTCCTCAACGGCACCCCGCAGGTCGCCAAGGGTCAGCGGATCGAGCAGACCGTCCTCGCCCGAGACCTGGAGACCGTCGTCAGTGGTGCGACCATCGTGACCCTGGACCAGATCCCCCCGCGCAAGCCGGGCGCTCACCCGGCGTGGGTGTGGCGACAGATCACCGACCCGTCGATCCGTCAGGGGATCGTCGCCTACGCCTCCCGTCGCGACGCCGCCGCGGAGGCTGCCCTGGCCGCCGCGCCCGACTTCGACTGATCAAGCTGTGTAAGTGTGACTAGGGGTGGCCTTCGGGCCACCCCCTTCCCCCGACAGAGAGGAGAAAGAGTGCGTCCTTCGTGGGACGAGTGGGCACTGGCCATGGCCGAAGTGGTCGCGACCCGAGCCGACTGCACGCGCGCCCAGGTGGGTGCCGTCCTGCTCAGCAGGACCAGGCGGGTGCTGGCCGTGGGATACAACGGCCTGCCCTCGGGCATTCCCGGCTGCGCCTCGGAAGGCAACTGCCCCCGCGGCAAGCTGACGAGCGAGGAGTGTCCGCCCGATAGCGACTACGGCAACTGTGCCGCGATCCACGCGGAAGCGAACGCCATCTACCATGCCGACCCCTTCGAGCTGGCCGGAGCGACGCTCTACATTACGCGCCCGCCCTGCCCCGCTTGCACGACCCTGATCCGGTCGAGCGGCATCCGGCGCCTGGTCATCAAGGGGGACCTCCCTTGCTGAACCCGGCCAGATCCCTGTCCATGCACGCCGAGTCGGGTCGCGAGCTGCCGAAGGTCGAGGCGTTCGAGGCGCTGTATGCGCTCGGCTGTCGACCCCGTCACGGCGAGGTCGTCATGATCGCCGGCCGAAGCGGCACGCAGAAGTCGGGGTTCGCCCTCTTCTGGGTGGCGCAGATGAACCTGCCCACGCTCTATTTCAGCGCCGACATGTCGGCCTTCACCGCCTCGTCCCGCCTGGCTTCCATGGCCACCGAGGACACGACGGAGATGGTCGAGGCGGGGATGAAGGCGGGCGGGCGGCACCGTCAGCGCTACCTCAAGGCCCTGGCCGACTCGAACATCGTCTTCAGCTTCGGCTCGCCCATCACCTGGCAGGCCGTGGACGAGGAGCTTGAGGCGTGGATCGAGCTGTGGGACGAGTACCCGGCCGTCGTGGTGTTCGACAACCTCATGGACTTCGAGGGTGCGGAATCGGACTACACCGAGCAGATGGCGGTGATGTCCAACGCCACCGAGCTGGCGCGAGCCACCGGGGCGACGGTCATCATCCTGCACCACGCCAGCGATAAGGCATGGGAAGCCAAGTCCAACCCCTGGAACCCGCCCTCGCGCGACCAGGTCAAGGGCGGCCTGTCGGAGAAGCCCGAGCTGTCCCTGTCGGTGGCCCTGGACCCGCACTCGCTGGAGTACAAGGTCGCCGTCATCAAGCAACGCATGGGCGCCTGCGACCCAACGGCGCAGCGCTACGCCACGATGCGCTGCCACCCGGAAGTGACCAGGTTCTCGAAGCTGGAGCTTCGGCTTTCGCCGACCGCCCCCGTGACCAAGCAGTGGACGCCGACCGGCGCCCTGGCCGCATAGAGAGGAGTGTAAGTGTGACTGATGCAGGAGCGAGGAACAGGAGGAACCGACGCAAGGGCGCGGAGTTCGAGACGGCCCTGATGAACGGCTTCCGTGAGCACGGGTCCGACATCGAGCGGCTTCGGCTGGCCGGTGTCGAGGACGAGGGTGACCTGGTCATCCGCTACAGCCCGACCAGGTACCTGGTGATCGAGGCGAAGAACGCCAAGTTCGAGCCCAGCGTGTTCATCAAGGAGGTCGAGCAGGAGCGGACGAACTTCGCCAAGCACCGCAACCTCGATCCCCACCTGGTCGGGGGCATCGCGATCGTCAAGCGGCGCGGCAAGAGCTGGCGGCAGTCGTACGTCTTGACCACGGTTGAGGAGTACTTCGGGCTGGAGCCCGAGTGAGGGAGAGCATCAAGCCCTACCTCGACATCATTGCCTCCTTCGCCGACTACCTCGCCGATCCCGAGAGCGACCACGAGATGGTCCTGGCGGTCGAGGAGTTCTTCGGCATCCGGGAGAGCGAGTGAGGTTCCACCGGATCAACGAGGGCGACTTCGGCAGTGACGACGACAAGCCCGACCTGGGCGCCGTCATGGATGCCTTCGATGTCGACTACGACCCGATGCGGGCGGCCGGTATGGCGCGCTGCCCGCTGCACGAGGACAACACCCCGTCCATGTCCTTCAACACCGACAAGGGACTGTGGCGCTGCCACTCCTGCGGCGAGGGAGGAGACAGTTACACGCTGATCATGAAAGTGAAGGAGGTCGACTTTGCCGGAGCAAGATCTTTTGCAGCCTCTCTCGGCCTCGCAACGGGAGGCGCTGGAGGAAGCGGTGAGCAGCTATCAGGCAGCCGTTTCGCTGGAGGCCGCAAAGTACCTGCTCGGAAGGGGGATCGGAAAGGAAGTAGCGGCTACGTTCCGGCTTGGCGTCGTCGCTGACCCCTACCCCGGACACGAACGCTTCCACGGCTTCCTCGCCATCCCCTACCTCGACCGCAACGGGCGCCCCCTGACGGTGCGGTTCCGCTGCCTGGTCGAGCACAACCACCGGGACTTCTTCCACGGCAAGTACATGTCCATCCCGGACGACCCGCCCCGCATGTTCAACATCGGGGCGATCCACCGGGCGGGCGATGAGATCCACGTGTGCGAAGGCGAACTCGACGCGATCATCCTCACGATGCTCGGTCTCCATGCCGTCGCCATCCCCGGCGCCCAGCTCTGGAAGGGCAGGCACCGAAGGATGCTCGCAGGGTTCTCCCGAGTGTGGGTGTGGGGCGACCCTGACGACGCAGGCGCCGACTTCACCCGGAAGATCTGCCGGTCGCTGCGCACCGCCAAGGGTGTGCGCCTGCGGGTCGGCGACGTCACCGACACCTACCTGGCCGGAGGGGCTGAGGCCATTCACGACTGCTACAGAAAGGAGCTGCAAGCCGCATGACCGAGACCAAGAGCACGACGCGCAAGCAGAACCCGACCTACACCCGACTGCGCAACCGGCACCGCGACTTCCAGGGGCTGCTCGGCACCGACCTGCCCCTGATCGGGGGCCGGAGCACGAAGGCGTGGCGGGATTACTACGCCGAGCGGGCCGAGGCCATGACGGAGCGTGGAGCCGGACGCCTGGCCGAGAACCAGGACGGTTACGACGCCCACCTCCTGGCGCTCCTGTACCTGGCGCTCTCCTCCGACGAGCCCGAGGGCGCCCGTCACGTGCTGGTCGATGTCGCCGCGGTCGCTCTGCTGGCCGCCGAGTCCCTGGGTGGTGACAGGTGAGCGGACAGGAAGACGTCTCGAACGACCCGTACATGATGATCCTGCGGATGGCCTCGATCCTGGGGGACTTCCGCCGCGCCCTGCTGAAGGAGGGGTTCTCCAAGGAGGAAGCCTTCTGCCTGGCCGAGCAGTTGTTCCGAGAGACCCCGAACGTGGGTGGTGAGCAGTGAGGCTCCCGATCTACGGGGCGCCGCACCGGCTCACGGTCACCGAGAACTTCGTGGTGATCGAGCACGGGCCGGCCTGCGAGAACCAGCACGGCGGGGTCGACTGCGACGTGGCCATGTACGAGGCGTTCGATGGGGCTGACTCCTACTTCGTCCCGAAGGACGACCAGGCCCCATCCTTCCTTGGCTTCGACCGGTTCCGGCTCCGACCTGGCCAGTACTGGGTGCGGGCGTGGGAGGCGGAGTACCTCAACCCCCACGGCTGGACCGAGCTGGACGGCGGGATCACTCTCATCTACCCCGAGGAGGCCGAGTGTCTGGACTGAAGCACGGTGACCTGGTGCAGGTCTTCGACGCCGAACGAGGCGAGTTCATCCTCGCCCAGTTCAACCACTACGAGGACGTTGACGTGACGTTCCTCGCCTACTTCGGGACCGAGATCACCGATTCCCCGTTCAAGTACGAGGAGATCGAGGTCGTCAAGGTGGTTCCGGTTGAGTGACCTACCCGGTGCCCCCGGCCCCTCCCTGCTGGCCATCTGGGGGGCGCTGAGTCCGTCAGAGCGTGAGGCCCTTGCCCCCCACCTGGTGGGCGAGACCTCCGCGGACTGGCTGGCCAACCTGCTGCGCAAGTACGGACACGACGTGTCCGCCACGACGATCCGGACCTACCGGCGAGCCCTTCGCCAGGAAGAGAGTGTGTAACTGTGAGCGAACTGCTCGACGAGCTACTGTCCAAGCCGGTAGGCCCGACCCTTCAGCCCAGGCAGACCGACCCCGAGCGGGACTTCACCCGCCAGATCGAGGTGTCTCAGGACGCCGCCGCGGTGACAGTGCGAGGCCCGGCCGGAGAGGTCGACGAGGACGCCGCGACCGCCTACCTGCGCTCTCAGGGCATGGACCCCGCAGAGTGGACCGCGACCGGCTTCCGCTCGTCGGAGTGGACCATGGCGAACGGTGAGCTGGGCGTCTCCACCCGGTTCACCTTCGCCCGCCGCAAGGCGGCTGCCTCCTCGGGCGTGAGCATCGACGAGCTGATCGAGGTGCTCGACCGGACGGCCGAGGAGAAGGCGCCCTATGTCCAGAAGTCCGGCGACCACTCCTTGATCGTCGCCCTCGGCGACATGCAGTTCGGCAAGGCGGACGGCGACGGGCCTGCCGGAACCATCCGGCGCACGGTCGAGTGCCTCAACAAGGCGTCTCGCCTGCTGGAGGTGATGCGCTGGCGCTTCGACATCGGGCACGTGCATGTCGCCTGGCTCGGTGATCACGTCGAGGGGTTCGTCTCGCAGGGGGGCGCCAACACCTGGCGCACCGTGCTGACGATGAACGAGCAGATCAGGCTCACGCGCCGCGTGATGCTGCACGCGCTGACCACCTTCGCCCCGCGGGTCGAGCGGCTGACCATGGCCGCTGTCCCCGGCAATCACGGGGAGGCGATCCGCGTGGGCGGCAAGGGCGTGACCCGCTACGACGACAGTCACGACACCGAGTCCCTGATCGCCGTCTCGGAGGCCGCGAGTCTGGCGCCCGACCGGTTCGGGCACTGCGAGTTCTTCGTGCCGGACACCGACGAGCTGACCGTCGTCGTCGACTGCTCGGGCACCACCGTGGCCCACGCCCACGGGCACCAGTGGCGGGCGGGCAAGCACTTCGATTGGTGGCGAGGGCAGGCGTTCAACCGGGAGTCGGCCATGCATCAGGCGGACCTGCTCCTGGCGGGCCACCTGCACCACGAGTTCGTCGACACGGACGGGCCGCGGACGTTCATGCAGATCCCCGCCATGGAGAGCGAGTCCACCTGGTGGCGGCACCACACCGGCACGGTCGGCTCGCCCGGCCTGGTCCTGGCCGTGACCAAGGACAAGGAGACGAATCTGAAGGAGGTAGTGCGCTGAACATCGTGAACTTCACGCCGAGCACCGAGGCCGGCCCCGACTGGTCCTTTGTGGAGACCGGCATCTACGACAAGGCGATCAAGTCCGCCGCGGCGAAGATCTCGCGCGATCGAGGCGGAGTCGTCGAGTACGACGACATGGTTCAGGAGGCCATGATCTACATCGCCACGAGGCCGGAGGAGATCTCCCGGTACGTGGTCGACGGTGAAGTGCAGATCGGCAAGCTGTCGAACCGGCTGTACTCCCGGCTGCTCGACATGACCGACACGGCCGCCGGGCGTGCGCAGCGACAGACCTCTTACGAGGCAAGCCTGAGGGCGGCATGAGCGGCTATGACCGGCGCCTCGTCGAGCACCTTCTACCCGCGGTGTGGGACGTCGAAGCCGCCTACGGCATCCGCAACCCCACTGCCCCCGACGCCGACATGCCCAAGGGCAGCACCAACCCGAAGGAGGGCAGCATCCTTCAGGCCCACCTCGCCGACATCCGGCGGGCATGGGAGAAGGCGCCCCTCCCCTACGTCCTGCGACAGGCGCTGTTCATGCGCTTCGCCCTGGACTACATCCACGAGGAGATCGCGATCGTCCAGAACGTGACCCGGCAAGCGGTCGGCTACCGCCTCGACCGCGGGGTCGGAGAGCTGACGGCCTGGCTGAACGGCGTGACCTACGTGGACGGCTACGACGGTGAAGAGGACGCCGAAGCCGCATGACCGAGTGTGTAAGTGAGACAAGATCCATCGACCTGAAGGAGGCACCCATCAACACCATGTCCCTGCCCGCCATCACCGACTCGATCCCCGCCATCGTCGATATCCCGTGGGGACCGACCGGGCAGACCGTCTATGAGCGCACCTACTCGCGCACCAAGGCGGACGGCTCGCGCGAGACCTGGCCCGAGACGGTGCGGCGCGTGGTCGCGGGCAACCTCGGCCTGGTCTACGGGGAGAAGGAGACCTGGAGCCCGGCCGTGCGCGACGAGTACGAGCAGCTCGTCAAGTACATGGAGAAGTTCGCGATCCTGCCCGCGGGCCGTCATCTGTGGGCGTCGGGCGTGAAGGGCAGACAGTACCTGTTCAACTGCCACGTGGCACCGTGGGGAGAGACCCTCTCCCGGCACTTCGAGTTCACCTTCTTGCGCCTGATGGAGGGTGGCGGCGTCGGCTCGAACTACTCCTCCAGCTTCCTTCGCCGCTACGGGGTGCCTCGTCGCCCGCTGGACGTGCATGTCGTGTGCGACCCGGCGCACCCGGACTTCGCCGAGATGAAGGCGGCGGGCGTCCTGTCGAGCGAGTACGACTCGAACTGGGCAGGCGCCTTCGAGGTCGAGGACTCTCGCGAGGGATGGGCGAGTGCGCTCGTCGACCTGATCGACACGTTCATGACCGATGGCGAGGTCAAGCACCGACAGCGCGTCTATGACGTGAGCCGGGTCCGCTGCAAGGGCAGTCGCCTGAAGACCTTCGGCGGGACGGCGTCCGGCCCGGCTCCGTTCGCTCGGATGATGGTCGAGGTCGGCCGCATCCTGTCCCTGGCCAGCAACCCGGCCAGCCGGGTGCGCCCGGAGGGTGGCTTCTACGGGCACCTCACGCCCGTCGAGGCCATGGACATCGACCACGCCATCGCCGAGTGCGTCGTCTCCGGGGGCAACCGGCGTTCGGCCCGCATGGCGATCGTCCACTGGGCGGACCCGTTCATCGCGGAGTTCCTGCGCTGCAAGCTCGACCCCTCCCGGCACTGGACGACGAACATCTCGGTGGAGATCGACGACGAGTTCCTCGCGTTGATCGACTCGACGAAGACCGTCAACCTGGACAAGGCCAGGCAGGCGGGCGCGGTCCTTCAGGCGGTCGTCGAGGGGATGCTGACCAACGGTGAGCCGGGGCTGTGGAACAGCTCCCGGTCCAACCGGGGCGAGGTCAACCGGGTGATCGCGACCAACCCGTGCGGGGAGATCGCGCTACCTCCGACCGGCGCCTGCGTGTTGGGCCACGTGAACATGGACCACTTCGCGCCCACCCGCAAGGGAGGGCCGGCCGACGTGCTCAACCTGGTCAAGGCCCACCGGCTGATGACCCGGTTCCTGATCCGCGCCACGTATGGCGACATGCGAGACGCCGAACAGAAGGCTGTCATGGAAGCCGAGCGCCGGATCGGCGTCGGGCACTTCGGGGTCCAGGGGTTCTTCGCCAAGTCGGGCATCCGGTACTCCGATGTACCCGACAACAAGGCGGCTCGCCGCCTGCTGCGTGAACTGTACGAGGAGGTGAGGAAGGAGGCCCGGAGCTACGCCTTCGAGCTGCGCATCCCGGAGCCGGTCAAGGTCACCACAGAAGCGCCGACCGGCTCGGTCGCCAAGCTGCCGGGCGTGAGCGAGGGCATCCACGCGATCTACGGCCGGTACTTCCTGCGTCGGGTGCGGTTCTCTCTGGCCGACCCCCAGCAGGAGAAGACCGTGAACGACCTGTTCGCCAAGGGCTACCGGGTGGAGACGTGCATCTACGACAAGAGCGGCAACACGCTGGTCGTGGAGTTCCCCACGAAAGACAAGCTCGTCGCCGAGGTCGAGGCCATGGGATACCCCGCGGACATCGTCCAGTCGGCCGACGAGCTGAAGCTGGAGCAAATGCTCGCCTTCCAGGCGATGTATCAGGAAGAATACGCAGATAACGCCGTGTCCTACACGGCCAATGTGCGACCCGGCCTGGACGTGCTGGAGACGGCCAACACCCTGGCCCACTGGCTGCCCCGGCTGAAGGGCACGACGATCATGGTAGATGGAACGCGAGAGCAGGCCCCCTATGAGCGGATCACCCGCCAACAGTTCGAGCAGTATCACGAGACCTTCGTCGAGGACTCGACCGACCCTGACTGTGCAAGTGGCGCATGTCCGGTGAGGTGACCAAGTGTGCGTGGCCGCCATGCAAGACCAAGGCCGTGCATGTTGGCTACTGCGGCGCACACTATGCACAGAAGCGTCGAGGAGAGGAGCTTCGCCCCGTGCGAGGCTCCGCCCTCTACCACCAAGCAAAGCTCAACGAGAAGGGAGAGAAGGAGTGCTCAAAGTGCGGGTACTGGCTGCCGCTCTCTGAGTTTTATGCCCGGAAGGACGGGAGCGGCAAGCCTCTTGGACGCGCCCACTGCAACCGGTGCAACATCCTCCGCCGCATGAGCATGACGGCACTCGATTACGACGAGATCCTGGCCTTGCAGGGTGGGGGCTGCGCGATCTGCGGGGTGACCGAACAGGCTTCCGGCAGGCAGCTAGCCGTAGATCACGATCACTCCTGTTGTCCGAGGGGCGGATCATGCGGCTACTGCGTGAGAGGCATCATCTGCGATTCCTGCAACGTGATGCTCGGCCGGGCAAGGGACAGTATCCCGACACTGATGGCCGCCGTGAGCTACCTGGAGAGAAGCCAGGAACTCCGTTTCAATTAAACGAGAAAGCCCCCAGGTTGCTCGACCCTGGGGGCTATGCCTGTTCCAGCCCCATTCGGTAGTCGAACCAGCGCCGAGCGGCGGCCACCGAGGCGTTGGTCCAGGGGTCGAGCCGCGGCTTCCACGTCGACCGCATGGCGCTCTGGTAGTACGCCACCGCGTCGAGATCGCCCGGCTCCAGGGCCTTCCAAACGGGGAGCGTCGACAGGATGTGCTCCGCGTCGCGCGGGGTATGCCCGCAGGTCATGAGGCACATGGCGAAGGCCGCCGCATCCGACCATGGAGCGCTGCGTACGTACCGCGCCCAGTCGACCAGGTAGGCGCGACGATCCGCGGTGATCCGGACGTTGTCCGGGTTGAGGTCGGCGTGCGCCAGGGCCTCGCCGCTGAATCTATGCAGATCCTCCGGTCGGGCGTAGGCCGAGCGGTCCACGGGGCGAAGAGGAATGTCGGGGCATGGGGTCTCGCTGAGCCTGCCCAGCAGATCGAGCACGAGAGGGATGTCCGGCGAGAGCGGCGAGTAGTCGGCTCGCCGCCCTTCAATGTGATCGAAGCCGACGATCAGCCAGCCAGCCCGTTCGATCTGAAGCCGGATCTTCGGAGAGAGATGGGTGACGTAGGGGTTGATAGAGACCTCCCGCCGCAACTGCCTGGCCTTGAGGTTGTCATCGAGCCGCGCACCCTTGATGAACAACCTGCCGGACCTGGTCTCTGCGGTGAGGGTGATGTCGGAGTTCAAGCCCTCCGAGATCGCCTCGATGCCCGCTACGTCACCCAGCTCCCGCTGAACGGCGTCCCGAACCTCGCGAGGCAGCTCATGCCACGGGGTCTTCGTCATGCTGCTGAGCCTGCCAGAGGTCGGGGACTGGGGTGGGTCAGATGGCGCCGAGGAAGGCGTTCAGCTCGGCGTCGCTGAAGCGCATCGGGGCCATGCCGGGCTGCTTGGAGTCGCGGATGGCGATGCCGCCGGGGATGCGGGCGAACTCCATGCAGCTCTCCTCGTTGTCGTTCTCGGTGCCGACGTTGCCACCGCACGGCTTGGTCCAGGTGGCGTTCCCGATGTCCATCCGGTACAGGTCTTCCATGGCTCCTCCTCAGAAGCCTTCCCGCGCGGCCTGTCCGCGCTTGGGTCCTGCAACCCCTCGGGCAGCGTCAATCAAGGCACTGTCCGAGGGGGGTTGGGTGGTCCCGCCCGTTGCTCCCGCTGTGGCTTACGGACGGGACCGGCTTAGGGGGTCGAGGCCGGCTGGTTCGGGGGGTACAGGCCGGCGTCGTGGGGACTGATGTTCACGGAGTAGCCGGAGACCAGGGTGTATCCGGTGTGCCCGGTCTCCTTGTAGTGGGCACCGACCCACACCTCGACCTCATCGGAGCTGAGAGCCAGGTGGGACACGGCCTCGCACTTCTTCCGGTCCGTGCCGGAGCGGCATCGGGCCTGGAAGGTGCTGGGGATGCGGGTCTCGGCAACATGGGGAATGCTGAACAGCATCATGCGACCGGCTCCAGCACGACTCTGCGCGAGCTGATGCGGGTGAAGTGCCGGTGCCCCAAGGCTCGGGCATGTCGATACATCCAAGCGTCAGCGGCTGCCGATTGGGTCCCGATCGGGGACTTCTCAAGGCAGCCGTGAATGGCGCAACTGACCTGGTAGTTGTCCAGGTCGCCCGGAGCGCTCTGTGTGTTGAACCTCTGTCGCCGAGCGACTTCTTCCGGGGCATCTACTGCGTCGCGCTTTGCGTGCTTTCCCCGCTTGGCCGTGTCGAAACTCCGCATGTTTTAAACCGTACGGAGCTGTGCCACGCGACTCAATGAGAGTTTCCCTGGCCCCCGAGTAGAAGTATCAACGACCTACATGGGCACTCCGACGAGGTCGGCCATTTCCCTCATCTCGGGAGTCAGCGTGCGCCTCCTGCGTACGATTCCTCCCATGATGTCTCGGGCGTAACGCTGATTGGGCAGCCATTCGGGCGATGAGCTGCGCACATTCCTGAGAACATCGACGGCCGCGGTGTCCTCCTTCTTTGCCGCGAATGCACTGGCCACGTCCAGCATGTGCCGGTTCTTATTCGACGAGGTCACGGCCGGAGTGAGGGTGATCCGAGAGGCGATGTCGAGCACGTCGTCGGGCCGGTGCTGCACCGCACGCATCTCGGCGCGCTTCAACTCGACGGTGACGGGTCCGAAGGTGCGGACGGAGTCCGCCTTGACGCTGGTCTCACGACCCAGGGCCACGGCCGCGGACTGGGCGAGCCGCATGGCGTCGTCGGCTTCGCCGGGGCGGTTGTCGCGCACGCAGGCGGCTGCGGTGCGGAGCTGGAAGCTGCCCCAGGTGGCCAGCTCGTCAGGACTGGCCTTGCCGAGCACGGGGGCGAGTTCGTCGACCCACTGGGCTGCCAGCTCGCGGGTCTCGGGCAGTCGGCCGCGCCGCAGGAGCAGCCAGCACCGGCTGTTGGCCAGTGCGGCGAGCTGGAGGCGCTCGGTGGCGTCGTCTTCAGCCCGGTCGAGGGCGAGTTCGGCCTCGGCGAACTGTCGGGTCTGGATCAGCAGCCAGGCGGTGATGTGGAGGGCCTGGAACCGGAGCGCCCGCCCCTCGGAGGCGTGCTCCGCGAGGGCATCAGCTCCACGCAGGAGCTTGGGGAGCAGGGGGCGCAGTCGAGAGTACTGGTCGCGCCCCTGGAGACCCACGGCCTCCCCCAGGAGGCCCATGACAGCCCCCCCTTCGGGCTCACCGTCCCCGTCGTAGGGAGTGGGGGTGCGCAGGGCTCGGCGGACCTCCTCCCAGTCGGCGACGGTGGTCTCGTCGGCGTCGTCCTCGTCGTGGGTGAGGACGAGCTTGGAGGTGGGCACGCGGAGGGCGCGGGCCAGCTTGTGGGCCGTCTCCAGGGAGGTGTCACTGACGACCCCCTGTTCGAGCTTCTGGACGAGAGAGAGGGAGACCTCGGAGAGGGTGGCCAGCTCACGCTGGCTCAGGCCGCGTCGTCTCCGGATGTTGGCGAGCTGCTCGCCGATGCTTGTCACCATGAGGTAAGCGTAAGCCGCGGGAGTGGCGTTCGGCAGGCACAAAAAAAGCCCCCGCCTGAAGAGGCGAGGGCCGAGGGTGGGGACAGTGGACGGCGAGGTCGGGGTCAGTCGCTATCGGGGTCGTCGTGCTGGTCTTGGAGGGTCATCGCGATAGTTCCGAGCGCGTCCTCGCTGAGGACCGGAGCCCGTGACAACCAGTGTTCAACCCACTCGCCCTTAGTCATACTCCCAGGTGAGAGGCGTGGTCCAAGTCGCCCATCTGTACGCATTTTCATAGAAACCCGCCCACGCCGCCTTCGGGGGATACAAGCAGTCGGGCATCGGCCGCGAGAACCACAAGGCCATGCTCGACCACTACCAGCAGACCAAGAACCTCCTCGTCAGCTACTCCCCCAAGAAGCTCGGCTTCTTCTGATGGAGGGGGAGCGCGTCCAGCGGGTGTGCCTGAGTCCGGCGGCGGAGGAATTGCTGGAGAAACTGGCCGGGACGCACGGGCCGCTGATGTTCCACCAGTCCGGCGGATGCTGCGACGGGAGTTCGCCGATGTGCTATCCGCGAGGCGAGTTCCGGGTGGGTTCCGGGGACGTGCTGCTCGGTTTCGTGGGGCGGGACACGCCTTTCTGGATCAGCGCCTCGCAGTACGGGTACTGGAAGCACACGCATTTGACGGTGGACGTCGTTCCGGGGCGCGGAAGCGGTTTCTCGGTGGAGGCCCCCGAGGGGGTGCGGTTCCTCATCCGCTCCCGGTTGTTCACCGGCGACGAGCTCGCGCGACTCGAGGTCGAGCCGCCTCTTCCCACCGGGGAGACGGTTTAGCAGGGCGGTTGAGCGGCGGGCGGGCGGGCTTCGGTCCTTCCGTCCGCCGCTTCGCTCACTTCCGACATTTCCGAAACACCGGTTCCGTCTTCTCCGGCCCGGCCTGTTGCGCTTTCGCGTGCTCGCCCGTTCCCCGAATTCCACGCCTTCCCTGGCGTTGAACCGAGAAACCCCGCTACTCCTTAGCACAGGATGCATCTCCTTTGTAGGAAATGTCGCCATCCGGCCAGGCCGAAGAGGGCGCGGAGATTGACCGGGCTCCCGGTTTTGTTACTTTCATATATAGAATTCAGTTCATCGAGACGGGGCCGGCCACCGCACCGACACCACCCCCCAGTGGCCTCCCCGCACCGCGCCCCCTCCGCCCGCCCGACAGGGGCGGAACGGGCCCCTCCGGCCGCGACCGCGCCGGACGCCACCGGCCGCGACAGGCCGTCCCACCCCCCGGGCGCCGCGGCGCCCTCTCCCCCAAGAGGAGACCCCCATGTCCCGTGCCACCCGACTCGCCCTCGCCTCCGCGGCCTCCGTCGCGGCGGTCGCCCTGACGGCCACCGCCGCCCACGCCTGGACCGGCGGCTCCGTGTCGGCCTCCCTGAGCCAGCCCCTGACGGTCTCCCTGGCCGGCGCGACCTGCACCACCTCCAACCTGACCGGCTCCCTCGCCGCGGGCGGCGGCCTCACCATCTCCACGGCCACCGTCAGCGGCTGCACCGCCCTGGGCAGCAGCGTCACGGTCACCCCCGAGAACCTGCCGTGGAGCGGCACCCTCACCAACGGCGGCGGCACCGCCACCTTCTCCGGCTTCCAGCTGCGCGCCAAGCAGCTGTTCGTCAACTGCCTCTACGGCGGCACCATCACCGGCGTCAACACCGGCTCCTCGCCGGTCACGGTGACCTTCACCGACGCCCCCGTCAACAAGATCTCCGGCAGCGGCATCTGCCCGTCCGTCGCCGAGGTCAGCGGCCAGTACACCTTCACCGGCCCCGGCCTGTGACCCCCCTGCAGAGCCCTCCCCCGCGAAGCGGCTGACCCGACACAAGCCGCTCCGCGCCTCGCGGCCCTCCATCCGGACTCCTGTTCCGGGTGGGGGGCCGCCGCCTTTCGGCCGCCGAGGGAGGCGGCTCAGGTGAAACGAATTCCATGGGCTTCTGACCGTGTGGAGGCGGGTCTGTGAGGAAGTTCCCGGCTGGCCACTTCAGGAACGCGGCCTGCGCATACTGCAGAATTTGTGACGATTCCCCTCCGAACGGTGAGGATCGTCGGTCTGCAGTCGCCTTACGTGGACGATGTGTCTCGTGTCACAATCCGGCCATCCCAAACAAACGCTTGGGTATTGACCTCCCTCCCGACTCTGCTTACCTTCATTTTTAGAATTCAGTTCACCACGAGAAAGGGCTGTGAGATCCACCACGGCCATCCGGACCGGGACCGGCTGACCCGACATCAGCCGGTCCCCCGGTCCGCGGCCCAGTACCCCGTCCGCCGCTCACCCGACATGAGCGGACACGGGTCACCACCGGCGGCCGTCCCCGGCCGTCCCACCCCCCGGGCGCCCCGGCGCGCCCACTCCACGAAAGAGGAGACCCCATGTCCCGCATCGCCAAGCTCGCCGCCGTCGGCGCCTCCGCCGCCGCCGTCGTCGCCATGACGGCCACCTCCGCCTCCGCCTGGACCGGCGGCTCCGTCACGGGCACTCTGACCGCGCCCCTGACCGTCAAGGTCCTCGGCTCCAACGTCGCCAGCTGCACCACCTCCACGCTGAACGGCTCCGTCACCACCGCCGACAAGCTCACCATCTCCACGGCGGCCATCAGCGGCTGCACCGGCAGTGGCACCGTCACGGTCGCCGCCGAGGCGCTGCCCTGGGCCAACGGCACCCTCACCACCGGGGGCGGCACCGCCTCCTTCAACGGGTTCCGGGTGAAGGCCAACGCGACCCTGCTCGGCTTCCCCGTCACCTGCATCTACGCCGGCACCATCACCGGCACCAACACCGCCGCCTCCGGCTCCCCCCTCAGCACCACGGTCACGTTCACCAACGCCAGCGTCAGCAAGCAGTCCGGCAGCAGCGGCGCCTGCCCCGGCACCGCGCAGGTCAGCGCCCAGTACAAGTTCCAGGGCGCCGGTCTGTGATCTCCCCGGCTGGCCTCCTCGGCGCCGGCTGATCTCCTCACCGTGGCCCCGGCGGGTATCGCATCCGCCGGGGCCACGGCCTTTGCTCCCCCCTTCCCACCGGGCCCGCCCGGCTTCCGGCGGCCGACGCCCGCTACGGTGCGGACGAAGAGCCGCGGAGAAGGGGGACAGGGATGCCGGTCGTTCACCTGGTGCGCCACGGGCAGGCCTCGTTCGGGGCCGAGGTCTACGACGTCCTGTCGGATCTGGGGCGCAGGCAGGCCGAGGCCACCGGAGGCGAGCTCGCACGGCGGGGCCTGCGCGAGCCCCTGGTCGTCTGCGGGACGCTCAGCAGGCAGCGGGACACGGCCGAGGTCCTGATGAAGGCCGCCGGACTGGACGGGGAGCCCCGGGTCGACCCGCGCTGGGACGAGTACGACCCCATCGAGCTGCTGCGGCGGTACGGGCGGGAGCCCGCGGGGCCTCCGGAGGACCGGCAGGGGTTCCAGCGGCTTCTCGACCACGCTTTGGAGGCATGGATAGGCGACCTCGACCACGGCGGCTGGGAGTCCTTCCGGACGGGCGCCTTCACCGCGCTGGAGGAGCTGGCCGACGAGCTGGGCCCGGGCCGGGACGCGGTCGTGGTCACCTCGGGCGGGGTCCTGGCGGCCCTGTGCGGCACCTTGTTGTCGGTTCCCGCGGCCGGGACGGTGGCGCTGCACACGGTCGTCGTCAACGCGGCGATCACCACGGTCACCGCGGGCCGCTCCGGGATGAACCTCCTCACCTTCAACGACCACGCGCACTTCACCGGGGAACGCCGGGAGCTCCTCACCTATCGATGATCGTTTGAGTGCTTCCGGTGGCTTTAGTCTGTGCGCGTGAAGAGTCTCCGCATTTCCGACTGGGTGACGGCGGCCGCGACGTTCGCGGTGCTGGCGGTCAACCTGGTTCTGGTGGACGGCGGAGAGGGGGCGTTCTGGCCGCCGGGCGCCTGGGTGCTGACGGCGGTGGCCTCCTTCGTGCTGGTGCTGCGGCGCGAGCATCCGTGGACGGTACTGGTCGTCACCGGCGCGGTCGGGGTCGCCTACTACCCGGCCGGATACCCCGACACCTTCCTTTCGGTCACCTTCGTGCTCGCGCTGGCGAACCTGACGCTGCTGGTCGGGGCGCTCGCGGGTGTGCTGTCGACGTTCGCGATCGTTCTCGGGTTCGTGGTCGCCGGGCGGCTCCGGGACACGAGCCTGGCGACGGACGGCGCGGAGATCGCCTACACGTCCGTCGCGCTGCTGGGAGCCGTCATCCTCGGCGAGGGCCTGCGGACGTACAAGGCGGCGCTGAGACGCGCGGAGGAGGCGGAGCGCACGCGCGAAGAGGAGGCGCGGCTGCGCGCGACCGAGGAAAGGCTGCGGATCGCGCGGGAGCTGCACGACATCCTCGCCCACCAGATCTCGCTGATCAACGTCCAGGCGGGGGCCGCACTGCACCGCAGGGACGAAGAGCAGGCGTTCACCGCGTTGGAGAGCATCAAGCGGGCCAGCAAGGAGACGCTCACCGAGCTGCGTCAGATGTTGGGAGTGCTGCGCCAGTACGACGAAGAGGCACCTGTCGTTCCCGCGCCATCGCTGGGTACGCTGCCCGAACTCGTCTCCCAAACACAGGTTCCGGGACTGACGGTCCGGCTGGAGGACTCCCGGGACGACGTTCCGCTGCCCGCGCCGGTCGAGTTGACGGCGTACAGGATCGTCCAGGAGTCGTTGACGAACATCGTCCGGCACTCCGGGGCGTCGGAGGCGGTCGTACGGGTCATCCAGACGGACGGCGAACTCGTCATCGAGGTCACCGACAACGGCACGAAGGCATCCGATCCCGAACGCGTCCAGCGCGGCAACGGGCTGCGGGGAATGCGGGAAAGGGCTTCGGCCGTCGGCGGTACGGTGTCGGCCGGTCCCGAGCCCACTGGATTCCGGGTGCGGGCCGTGCTGCCCGCGGAGAAGGGAACTGCATGATCAGGGTGGTGCTGGCCGACGACCAGCGGCTGGTGCGGGCGGCGTTCCGGTCGATCCTGGACGGCGAGGACGGCATGGAGGTCGTCGCGGAGGCCGGTGACGGGGCCGAGGCGGTGCGCCTGGCCGGGGAGCTGCGCCCGGACGTCATCCTGATGGACATCCGGATGCCGGTCATGGACGGGCTGGAGGCCACCCGGAGGATCGGCGCCGAACCGGACCTGGCGGGAGTCCGCGTCCTCATCCTCACCACGTTCGACCTGGACGAGTACGTCTACGGCGCGATCAAGGACGGCGCCGCCGGGTTCCTGCTCAAGGACACCGAGCCCGCCGAACTGGTGCACGCCGTGCGGGTGGTGGCGCGAGGCGACGCGCTGCTCGCGCCCGGCGTCACCCGCCGGCTCATCGCGGAGTTCGCCTCCAAGGCGCGCCTCTCCTCGGCCGCGCCCGTCCCGGCGCTGGACGTGCTCACCGCGCGGGAGCGGGAGATCCTCGGCCTGGTCGCCGAAGGCCTGTCGAACGAGGACATCGCCGCCCGCCTGGTGATCAGCCACGCCACCGTGAAGACGCACGTGTCGCGGGTCCTGGCCAAGCTCGACGCCCGCGACCGCGCCCAGCTCGTCGTCCTGGCCTACGAGAGCGGCCTGGTCCGCCCCGGGTGGACGGGCGGCGTACAACCCGGGATGTAGTCCGTCCGCCCCGCGCCGCGGGGGTCCTCCTCCCGAAGTCCCCCGGGGGATGACAGCCCTGGCCGGATGTGCGCGGGCGCCTCCGCGCGGGAGCGTAAGGGCATGGACGGCACGGTGCATCTCGCCCGGCTCCAGTTCGCGCTGACGGCCGGCTCCCATTTCCTGTTCGTGGCACTCACCCTGGGCCTCGTGACGCTGGTCGCGCTGCTCCAGACCCGCGCCACCCTCACCCACAGCGAGCTCCACGCCCGGATGGTGCGCTTCTGGGGCGGGCTCTACGTGATCAACTACGTGATGGGGATCATCACCGGGCTGGTGATGGAGTTCCAGTTCGGGACGAACTGGTCGGGGCTGCTGGAGGTGACGAGCGGAGTCTTCGGCGTTCCCCTGGCGCTGGAGACCATCGGCGCGTTCTTCATCGAGTCCACCTTCCTCGGACTGTGGATCTTCGGCTGGGGCCGCTTCTCCCCCCGCGTCCACCTGGCGATGATCTGGGTGGTCGCGCTGACCGCGTACGCGTCGGCGTTCTTCATCATGGTCACCAACGGCTGGATGCAGCGGCCCGTCGGCCACGTCATGGAGAACGGGCAGGCGCGGCTCGCCGACCTCGGCGCCCTCCTGACCAACCCGACGGGGCTGCTGGCCTTCGGGCACGTCCTCTTCGCCGCGCTCCTGACGGCGGGGCTGTTCATGGCCGCCGTCAGCGCCTACCACCTGCGGCGGAACACCGCCGAGAACGAGTTCTTCCGGCGCGGCCTGCGCACCGGGATGCTCACGGTCCTCCTGTCGCTCATGCCCGCCGCGTCGTTCGGCGGCGTCCAGTTCGACTACCTCCAGGACACCAAGCGCGCCCCGCTGGTCTCCCCCCTGGCCCAGGCCGGCGAGGTGCTCATGCTGCTCTCCTGGCAGCTCATCACTTTCCTGTCCCTGTGGTTCCTGGTGAAGTTCTGCTACCGCCCCCGGCGCTTCGGCCGCGTCTTCCTCCTCACCACGATGGCGGCGCTGCCCCTGCCCTACCTGGCGATGATCTCCGGCTGGGTCTACCGGGAGGTCGGCCGCCAGCCCTGGGCCGTCTACGGGCTGCTGCGCACCGAGGACGCCGTCTCCCCGCTCAGTGCGAACGAGGCGTGGCTGTCCTTCGGCGTGTTCGTCCCGCTGTTCGCCGTGCTGGTCACCGTCAACTTCTGGCTGCTGTTCCGCCACGCGCGCCGCGGCCCGCAGAGCGCCGACGCGCCGCACGCCGAACCGGCGCCCCTTCCCGTCCCGACGTTCTGAGGTGACATGGAAACCCTCGCCCTCCTCCTGCTCGCCTTCTTCACCTTCGGCACCCTCGTGCTGGCGGGAGGCGACCTCGGCGTCGGCATGCTGCTGCCGTGGCTCGGCCGCACGCCGACCGAGCGCCGCACCGTCCTCGCCGCGATCGGCCCGTTCTTCCTCGCCAACGAGGTGTGGCTGGTGGCGCTGGCCGGAATCATGATCGGCGCGTTCCCCGGCCTGGAACACGAGCTGCTCCTCGAACGGCGCACGGCGTTCGTCGCGCTGCTCGCCGCCTGGATCGTCCGGGACGCCGGACTGTGGTGGCGGAGCCGGATCGAGGCGCGCCCGTGGGCCGCCGCCTGCGACGGGATGATCGTCGCGGGAAGCTGGGGCGCCGCCCTGGCACTGGGCGCGGTCCTCGGCCCGGTCCTGGGCGGCGGGCTGGGCGGTGTGCTGCTCGCACCGCTCTTCGCCCTGCTGCTCGCCCTCCACGGCGCGGGCTTCTGCAGGCTGCGCCTGACCGGCGAACCGCTGGACCGCGCCGCTCCCCTGGGGCGCTACACGGTGACCACCCTCGCCCTCGGCGCGGTCACGGTCGCCGCCGGCCTCCGGCTCGACCTGCACGAGATGCTCGCCGAGCCCGCCACCCTGCGCGTGGTGACGGTGTTCGTCGCCGTCATGCTGCCCCTGCTCGTCGGCGGCCAGCTCCTGACCCGGTGGGCCTTCCGCCGGCGGGTGACGGGACCGGGATACCTGTGAAACCCGTCGAACGCAGGCTGCTCGGCCTGGTCCCCCGGCGGCGGCTCGGCCTCCTCGCGGCGCTCGCCGCCGGACAGGGCGCCCTCCTGCTCGTCCAGGCCGAACTCCTGGCCCGCGCGATCGCCGACCTGTCCGCCGCGCCGCTGCCATGGCTGGTCCCGGCGGTCGCGGCACGGACCGCCCTGGGCTGGGCGAGCGGACGCATCGCGGCGAACACCGCCGCCTCGGTGAAGACCTCCCTACGCGAAAGCCTCCTGGAGGCCCCCGCCACACCCGGCACATCCGGCGCATCCGGGACGTCCGGCGCGTCCGGGGCATCCGGCATGTCCGTGACATCTGGCATGTCCGCCACACCCAGCGCATCCGCCGTGCCCGGCACATCCAGCACACCCGGCACGCCCAGCACGTCCGGGACGTCCGGGACGTCCGGGACGTCCGGGACGTCCGGGACGTCCGGCGCGTCCGGCGCGTCCGGCGCGTCCGCCGGTGAGCGTGTCACGCTCGTGACGCGGGGGCTGGACGCGCTCGACCCGTTCTTCACCGGCTACCTGCCGCAGGTGTTCCTCGCCGGGATCGTGCCCGTGCTCGTGCTGGCCCGGCTGGTCGTCGCGGACTGGCCGTCGGCGCTGCTCGTGCTGGTGGCGCTGCCGCTGATCCCCGTCTTCGGCGCCCTCGTCGGGATGCGCACGGCGGACCTCACCCGGCACCAGTGGTCGGCGCTGGAACGCCTCGGCGGACACTTCCGCGACGTGCTCGCGGGTCTGTCGACCCTGCGGGCGCACGCGCGGATCCGGCACCAGGGCGAGGTCATCGCGGAACTGGCGCAAGCCCACCGCCGAACGACGGTCTCCGTCCTGCGGGTGGCGTTCCTGTCGTCGCTCGTGCTGGAACTGGTGGCCTCGATATCGGTCGCGCTGGTGGCGGTCCCGGTCGGCCTGCGCCTCCTGGACGGTTCCCTGCCCCTGTCCACGGGCCTGCTCGTGCTGCTGCTCACCCCCGAGGCCTTCCTCCCGCTGCGCGCGCTGGGCACGCGCTTCCACGCGAGCAGCGAGGGCATCGCCGCCGCCGAGCAGACCTTCGCCGTCCTGGACACCGCAGACACCTCGAACACCTTCCCCACTTCGACCCCCCTCCCGCCCACTTCACCCATGCCGCCCACTTCGCCCGTTCTGTCCATGCCGCCTGCTCTGTGTGCTTCGACCACTCCGCCCACGTCGCTTCATCCGTCCGTGCCGCCTGTGTCGCCCGCCTCGTCCGTGCCACCTGCTCCGCCCGCTCCGTCCCCTCTGTCGGCTCTGTCGGCTCTGTCGGCTCCGGCTGCGTCGTCCGGCTCCTTCGTGCGGCAGGGCGGCGGGCGGCGGAGGGCGGGAAAGGTGCCGCATCTGGTGCTGGAGAACGTGGGGTTCGCCTATCCGGGGGCGGCGCGGCCGGTGTTCGCGGGACTGGATCTGGAGGTGGGGCACGGGGAGAGGGTCGCTCTCGCGGGGCCGAGCGGGGCGGGGAAGTCGACGTTGCTGCGCCTGGTGCTGGGACTGCTCGTCCCCACTGAGGGACGTGTCCTCGTCGACGGCGTGGACCTGCGGGAGAAGGATCTCGCCTCCTGGCACGCCGCCCTGTCCTGGGTGCCGCAGCACCCCCGCCTGTTCGCCGCCTCCGTCGCCGAGAACCTCGCGCTGGGCCTGCCGGACGTCTCCAGGGAGGAGCTGCGTTCGGCGGCCGCCGCCATGGACGCCGACGCGTTCATCACCGCCCTCCCCGACGGCTACGACACCATGCTCGACGAGCGGAACCCGGTGTTGTCGGCCGGACAGCGGCAGCGGCTGGCACTGACCCGGGCGCGGCTCCGCAACGCGCCGCTCGTCCTCCTCGACGAGCCGACCGCCCACCTCGATCCGGCCACCGAGGCCGCCCTGCTGTCCGCCGACGCCCTGTTCGAGGACCGCACAGTACTGCTCGTCGCCCACCGCCCCTCCCTCCTGGCCCGGGCGGACCGCGTCGTCCACATACCCGCGCCACCGATCACGGCGCCACCGATCGCAACGTCGCCAGTCGCGACGCCACCGATCACGACGTCTCCGGTCACAGCGACGCTGGTCACGACGTCACCAGACGCGGCACCACCGGTCACGAAGTCGCTGGTCACAGCGCAACCAGACGCGGCACCGCCAGTAACGAAGTCGCTGGTCACAGCAACGCCGGTCACGACGCCATCGATCAAAGCGCCGCCGGTCGCGGCACCACCAGACGCGGCACCGCCGGACGCGCCGCTGCCGGACGCGGCACCGCCGGGTGCGGCACCGCCGGGCGCGGTGCTGCCGGGCGCGGTGCTGCCGGACGCGCCGCTGCCGGGTGCGGTGCTGCCGGGTGCGGTGCTGCCGGGTGTGGTGGTGTCGAGTTCGGCGGCGGGGGTGGCGGTGGTGTCGGTGGTCGGGGTGTCGGGTGTGAGGGCCGTCCAGGCGGCGGGGGATGTCGTGGGCGGCGAAGTGGGCGGCGAGGTTGTCCAGCTCGATCCACAGGTTGGTCAGGTTCAGGT
>NZ_BAAAHH010000048.1:0-44523 GCF_039525175.1 Actinocorallia libanotica | reverse complement strand
CAACGAGTACCTCGAACGGCAGCTCGCGGCGTGAACTAACCGCAAATAAGCTGTCCGGAATCGGCAGGGCACATCAGATTGACGATGACCGGGCGGATGGTGGCAACGACGGCTACCTGAAGTCGCAGAAGCGTCTGTACGCAGCACACTGCTTCAAGCGGATCCAGAACCGCGGTCTGGATCGGGAGATCCGCACCAAGATGTTGGGTGACCTGCAGAAGGCGGTGAAACTGAGAGATTCCGGCCGGTGGGATGTCGTCTGCTGGACGTTTCTCTCTAACTATCCGATCCCAGAGCCGATCGCCGCCGAGGTGATCCAGGCCGGCCGTAGTGCTGGGATCGACGTCAGCTGGCTGGGGCCGAGGTACTTTGCTGGTGTTCTGACCGCGACCGAGAGCGTGCGTGTCCAGTTCCCGAACATGGTCGCCAATGATGTGCTCCGTCGTCTCGATGACATCAAGATGATGCTGGAGACCGCGTCCAAGCCGCTCCTCGATGAGCCGGTGAACCGTGTGCCGCGCTCCTCCGAGGAACAGCGTGCGCTCATCGCTCAGGCCCCTCCGGCTTGGGAGTACATGCTGTATGCAGGCGTGCTCCTGCAAGGAAAACAGGCGCTCGAGCCTCGCTGGCAGGACTTCCAGGCTGGGTACAGCAGAAGAACAGGGAGACAGTACGGCAGGGAGGGAGCTATCGACTACTTTACGAACTTTACCGAAGGAGCCCTGCAGATCGTTGACGGCATGAACCTCTCGTTCCTACCCGAGGCGCAACTCCCCGCATTCGGCCCCCCGGGAGCACCTGGCGATCCCGAAAAGATTGAACGTCTCGCCCAGAGGGTCGTCACCACCTATGAAGACCTCATGGAATGGGCGAACGACATCCGCGGTTCGGTCTTCCCGCCCGCCTTCCGAGAAGCGGCTCGCTGGGGTGCTCAAGTGGCCATGCGTCCCATCGCAGACATCCGCTCCTTTATCGACCACGCCGTTGAATCGACGGACCGGATCCCCGCTGCACTCGCGAAGAGGGAAGCGCAGTCCCCACCCGTCGCCTTGAACCTGGTCCTGAAGCTGACAGTCGACGACGACGTCATGGCCAGGTTCTGGCGAGAGAAGAAGAACGCGATACGACGAACGCGCCACTAGATGGCTTTGGGTGAGTGTCTAACTGGGTGACAACCGAGGCGGACGAGGGTGAACGTTGCCGGACTTGGAGGAAGCTGCGAGGCTGGTTAAAGGGAACAGGGAGGCTGCTGGGGATCTTGGCGAAGATGCTTCGCATCGAAGTTGCGGAGGTCGGCTGATCGAGCTCGAAGCGGAAGCTCGCTGCTCTTGAGATGGGTGGGTCGTCAGGCGGTCATTGTCTGGATGATGGTGGCGATGGTTCCGATTGCCGTTATCACGATGCTCACGATGGCCAAGAAGAGCTGCTTGGATTCGATGCTTGCTGCTTCAAAGGGCGGCGCGGGCATTGCTGCTGCGGAGCCTGCACGGCGAGGGCGGCCAGCCGCTGGTGCCGTGATGGGGCGTTGCGGGCGTCCGAGACCGATCAAGCGCAAGAGCACGTTGCGTTTGTCCACGTCGTGGGATGGCTCACGGGTGCAGGCCATCAGGCGGCCATAGGCCCGGAACCGGCAGGGAGTGCCCCTACTGGTCTCCACTCCGCAGAGAGTCGGGACGGCGAACATCTGGTAGTAGCCCCACACCAGAATGGCCAGTCCCCACAGGGCCGGGTTTCCCTGCTGCCAGCCGACCAGGCACAGCAGTCCGATCGCGCTCCACCATCCGATAATTCGGTTTCGTTTCTTCTCCGTCAGGGTCTGCCGTTGCGCCATGTTCTCCGTCCCGGGATGGTAACCGCGGGCCAAGGTAGTCGAGGCCACTCGACATGGCTGCGTCATCTGCAACACTCGAATAGAAAGTTGCGCGAGGTAGTGGCATTTGTTTTCTGTGAGGCTGATGAGGCTTCCACGCCTGCCGTGCCACTGGTCAAACAGAGGGGCTGGTAGGGATTGCCACCGCTGGTCCAAGATGAAGACCAAAGTCTCAGCCAGGGTGGATACTGACGGTCTCCAAGATCATTTCTTCGGCGTTGATCGAGCGGATATCCGTCAGTCCTCAGGTGGAAGCAATCCGCAGGCATGCTCGAGATCGCCGGTGCTGATCAGGTCGCGGATGGCGTCGGCCATGGCGTTGAAGCCAGCGCCGTTGATGACGACCAGGTCGGTGCAGTAGAAGTAGCGGCCGTTGAGGCACTCGCCGGTCTCCTGCCAGCGGGACATGATCTTCGCTATTCCCTCAAGAGTCATGAAGGTTGCGTAGCGGCGGGTGCCGTCCGGGAGGTAGATCGTGGCGTCGGCCTCTTGAGCCGTCGCGGGGTCCATCCCCTCCCAGTGAGGGATCACCAGCTCGAATGCGGGATCAACGACGCGGAAGAGCCAGCCATCGGTATGGACCTCGATCATCGGCCTGATGCTAACGCCTTGCTAACAACGGTCCTGGACAACGGGGGGGGCGATGGATCGGATGGCGTTCGCACAGCAGGTCAGAGATAAGCCCTGGACTGCCGTGGACAGCCCTGATCTTGCTTGTAACCAGCAGGTCATCGGTTCGAATCCGATACGGGGCTCTCGGCTCGAAGGGCCTGTCCGATGTTCGGACAGGCCCTTCGCCATGCCGTACGGCTGACAAGTACAGCGGCCGCTGCCCCTCCGCGCCCTTGGTCCCTCGCTACGCTCGGGGCCCTGCTTTCTGGGGCTCTGCCCCAGACCCCGGGCGAGGGGCTCCGCCCCTCCCGCTCCCCGCCTTCCGGGACCGGTGTTCTTTCTCGTCCAAGGATCTCTGTTCTTCCCCGTTCGAGTAGGTGGGGCGTACCAGAGTGGGCGGCTTTGCGGTCGTGGGGCTTCTTGGTCTGCCTTCGCTGGTGGCGGCGTTCGCGCAGCCGGTGACCTTTCTCGCGTCCGGCCTGGTTGTCCTTCCCTGCCGGGACATGTGTCTCTTCTGGGAGGGAGGGGTCCTCTTCTAGCTTCGGCCCATGTATGGATTCACTGCGTCGATGAGCTTGGGGAACGGAATCCTCGTCCTGGTTCTTATGGGGATGCCTGGTTTGGGCTTTCTGGGTGGGTCCTTGCTCGTGGCGTGGGAGATTCTGCGTGCGAAGCGTCTGGACCGTGTCGCCGTGATCGCACCCGAACCGGGGTGGGTCGTCAGCCGGAGGGTGAGCCGGGGTACGAACGGGATGGTCATCGCCCACATCGGGTTCACCACGGTGGAAGGTGAAGAGGCCGTGGCCAGGCTCCTCACCAGAGGGTCGTTTCTCGACTCGGGCCGTGAGATACGCATCAGGTACGATCCCGCGGACCCCGGGCGTGCGGACTTCGCCCGTGACCATTCCTATGCGGCGGAGTACGTCGCCCTTCTCGTTTTCGTCGTTCTGGGGATCGGCGGGTTGATCCTTCCCCTGGCGGTTCTGATCTCCTCATGATCGTCCTGGGGCTCAGCGGTCGGTCTTGACCTTGTTGGTGAACAGGTAGAGGAGAGGACGTTCACTTCGCTTCGGTGGTGAGGGTTCGGGCTACGGAGTGGCGGGCGGCGAGGCGGGCGGGGACGGCGGTGAGGGCGGCTGTTGCGGGGAGGGCGGCCAGGGCGGCGGTGAGCAGGGTCCACAAAGGGGGCCAGGTGGTGTTCGCGCCGCTGAAGGGGAGGCACAGGAGGAGACCCAAAGGGATGCCGGCGAGGGCGCCGGGGAGGGTCGGCAGGAGTTGGGCGGTGGACAGGCCGGCGGTGATCTGGCCGGGGGTGGCGCCCAGGGTGCGGGCGATGGCCATGGTGGGGCGGGCTTCCTGGGCGGTGGTCCAGGTGAGGGTGATGGTGTTGACGGCGGCCAGGGCGATGAGCACGGCGGTGACGGCCAGGATCACGTGGTGTTCTTGGGCGACTCGCAGGTCGTTCGCCATGGGGGAGCCCGGGTAGCCCTTCGCGGGCTGGGCGTAGATGACCATGAGGCCTGTGACCATGGTCAGCGTGGTGGCGGTGGTGCAGGCGTGCAGGACGGCGCGGCCGGGGCGGCGGGCGATGAGGCGCAGGCCGAGGAGGAGGGGGGTCGGGAGCAGCGCGGACAGCCTGGTCAGGTGGGCCCGGTGCTGGGGGCGGTAGGCGCTGTCGGCGAGCGCGGTGACGGTTTCGGTGCGGACGGCGCGCAGGGTCGGGCCGAGGGTGGTGAGGCCGGCGACGGCCAGGGCGACGATGGTCGTGAGGGCGATGGTGTTGCCGGTCGGTCCGGTGGCGGCGGTGAGCAGGCCGGCGCTGGGGTTGACGACGGAGGGCTCGATCAGACGGGCGGCGACCAGGCCCAGCGCGTCGGCGAGAAGCGCCAGGGTCAGGTATTCGGCGAACAGCACGGTGGCGATGAGGCCGGGGGTGGCGCCGACCGCCTTGAGCAGTCCCACCCGGCGGGTCTGCTTGGCGGCGCGGCCTGCGGCCAGCGTGGCCACGCCGCCGATGGCCAGGAAGCCGAGGAGCCAGCTGCCGATGACCAGGATCGGCTGGCTTCCCTTGAGCATGCGCGAGTCCTGCTCGGCTATCTCCTGCCAGGTTCTGAAGCTCACCCGGGCGTCGGTGAACGCCGGGGCCATGGCGGGGCCGTGCTGCGTCAGTTCTCGGGCCGCGTCGGGGTCCCGCAGCCTCAGGTTGATGAAGGAGGTCACCGGGGTGTTGGACGACGCGAGCGCCCGGGTGTCCTGTTCGGCCAGCCAGACCAGGCCGCCGCCGTCGCTCGGGCCGCCGCCCGGACCGATTCCCAACGACCACGGATAGACCGAGCGGGCCGCGGTCACGGCGATACCGACGACGGGAAGCGAACGGCCGGCGACGGTGACGCGGTCGCCGACGCGGACGTCCAGGGCGGTGGCGAAGCCGCGTTCGACGACGGCGCCTCCGGCGCGCACCCAGGTGCCCGAGGTCACCAGCGGACGGTCGACGGGGCCGGGCGCCGTGCCGGCGGCCTGCACCACCGCGGCTCCCGTGGAGCCGTGCGCCGTGAGCTTCGTGTAGTACTGGCGGTGGGGGCCGCTGTGCGCGACGACCTCGGGCGCGTGCTCCAAGGACTCCAAGACCGTGATCATGTTCCGGTCGGCGCCGGGGGAGAACGCGACCACGTCCGGTCCGGCGGTGGCCGCGCGTGTCTGCCGGTACAGGGCGTCGGTCGCCCCGCCCAGCGACGCGCCCAGGCTCAGCGCGGCGGTGGCGGCGGTGATCGCGAAGAGGAGCATCGCGGCCTGGCCGGGATGCCGTCGCACGTCGGCCAGGACGAGGCGGAACACCAGCAGGATGCGGCCCACGGCGTTCAGCCCTCCAGTTCGATCTGGCCGTCGAGACGCCCGGTGCCGCGTCCCGCCAGCCGGGTGTCGTCGACGAACATGCCGTCGCGCATCGAGACCAGCCGGTCCGCGGTGGCCGCGACCCGCTCGTCATGCGTGACGATCACGACGGTCTGGCCCGCGGCGCGCAGTCCTACGAAGAGCCGGAGCACATCGCGTGTCGCCGCGGTGTCCAGGTTCCCGGTCGGCTCGTCGGCCAGCAGGACCAGCGGCTCGTTGGCCAGGGCGCGGGCGATGGCCACCCGCTGCCGCTGGCCTCCCGACAGCTGCCAGGGCAGATGCCGGGCGCGGGCGGCGAGTCCCACCCGTGCGAGCAGGTCGGCCGCGCGGCGTCTGGCGGCGCGCGGTGAGCGGCCGGCCAGCAGCGCGGGCAGCTCCACGTTCTCCGCCGCGGACAGCTCCTCGACCAGGTGGAAGGACTGGAAGACGAAGCCCACCGACCGGCGCCGCAACCGGGCCAGCGCCCGCTCGCTCAGGCCGTCGATCCGCTGCCCGGCCAGCCACACCTCCCCGCGGGTGGGCCGCTCCAGGCCGCCCATCAGGTGCAGCAGGGTGGACTTCCCGCAGCCGCTGGGCCCCGTCACCGCCAGCGTCTGACCCGCCGGTACGTCCAGGTGGACCTCGTCGACCGCCCGGACCCGGCCCTGCCCCTGGCCGTGCTCCTTGCGCAGTCCGCGGACCCGCAGCACGGCGTCGAACTCGTTCATGACCCCTCGGATCCCTTCCCGGGCTTCGACCAGACGCGTTCGCAGGCCTCCAGCCAGCGCAGGTCCGCCTGCAGCCGCAACGCGACGCCTTCCAGCAGCAGGCCGGCGGTCGAGTCGTCCGGCTCGGCCAGCACCGCGCGCTGGACGTCGCTCAGGCGCCGCAGCAGCTCCCGGCGCTGCGCGTCCACCAGCTCCACCGGATCGGCGAGCCGGGCCGCGGCGGCGGCGGCGAGTTTGAGGTGGAACTCCGCCAGGTTCGGCTTCGGCCAGTTCACCTCCGCCAGCCAGGCCGCCACCCGCTGCTGCCCGGCCGGCGTCAGCGCGTACACCTTGCGGTCCGGCCGGTCCGGCAGTCCCTCGGCGTGCTCGCAGACGACCAGTCCCGCCTTCTCCAGCCGGCCCAGCGTCACATAGACCTGGCCCGCGTTCATCGCTTCTCCCAGCGGCCCGAGAGCCCGCCGCAAACGCGCGCGCAAGTGGTATCCGTGCGACGGCTCCTTAGCGAGCATCGCCAGCACCGCGTCCTGCATGCAGCTCCCTAACGGTTAGCTAATGGATAGCGGTTAGCTGGTGGAGGTGTCAAAGCCGGTCGGGTTGCGGAACCGGGCGTTCCTCGCAATCTGTGGGAGATCGGCCGCCTCGCCGCAGGCCATGGAACCGAAGCCGCACGCTGATCCCACGTACTCCATCACCAACACTCCGCCGGTCTCCACAGACGACAGGACGCTGTACATCCGGGCCCCGAGGAGTCCCGCGCGTTGACCGGTTCGTTCCTCTACGCCACCGTTCGAGCCCGCTTGAGGATCGCCGCCTAGAGTTGTGGTCGGATGAAGTGCCCGGTAGCCGGGTGACCGAGGATCGGTGACGTTGAACAACTCCGGCATGGTTCGCGCGTCTGTCGGCTACGCGGCGCCGTGCCCTTTCTGTGGAAATGACGCCGAGTTCTGGGGAACGCAGGTCCTGGTCGACAGGCGGCTCCGGTGGGATATCGAGCAGCGCTGTCCGCACTGCGGGCAAGAGGTGGCGATATGCGGGGGCTCGGGCCACGATGTCCCGGCCGAGTTGCGGGACAGACTGCTTTCGGCGTCAGGGCCTGTGAGGCTTGTGCTCCCGGCGGGCGCCGGAGCCGCCGTCACGATGAAGGTCCTTCGTTCCGTCTATGGGGGAGATCTCCAGACCACGCGTCGGCTGTTCCAGCAGGTGAGGGAAGGTGATTTCTCCGGGACTCTGCCGGAGGTGATCCTCCTCGTCCGTTCCCTCGATGAGGCGGGGATCGCCGCAGAAGCCGTTCGTTCCGGGGCGCTCCCCGGACGATCCGGCAGAAAGCGGAAGGACCCGCTGGGGGCGGGTCCTGGAGGGGGTGGGGCGGGGGCTCGGGTCAGGTGCGGGTCTGGCGGAAGCAGCCGATGACTTCGGTGGCGCTGATGACGAGGACGACCAGGATGGTGGCGGTGTAGAACTCGTCGGGGACGGTCCAGCCCTTGCCGTCGTTGACGGTGGCGAGGAAGTCGGGGTTGAAGAGCGACTGCTGGTGGAGGACCCAGATGAGGGAGGCGGCGAAGAGGGCCTCGGCGGCGGCGTAGGCGGTGGCGAGGGGGACGGTCCAGCGGCGCACGGCGACGCGGACCAGTTCGCAGAGGACGGTGCCGGCGAGGCCGGCGAGGATCGGCCAGATCCAGCCCGACCACAGGGCCGGGTCGAGGATCGGCATGTGGTCGCCGTCCGCGCGGTAGGGCTCGGCGACGTGCTGCCAGATGATCAGCGCGAGCAGCAGCGTGCTGAACGCGGCGGAGGCCAGGGTGCTGGCGCTCGCCGCCTTCTCCGTCTGCGGGGCGTCGGGCAGGTCGTCGGGGGTCCAGCCCTCGGTGCCGCGGAACAGGCGGTCGAGGGAGCGGGAGCGCTCCACCACGGCGAAGACCACGGTGAGCCAGGCGATCATCTGGGCGCCGACGGCGAGCAGCGCGCCGATGCCGTCGCCGATCGCCGAGCCGACGTCGCCGCCGTCGAGGACGTCGACCGCCATGGACGCGGCGACGACCACCGGCAGCACGCCGGCCAGCAGGACCTTCAGCGTCCGGGCGTACGCCGGGTAGAGGTCGGGGCCGATCAGGGCGAGCGGCCGGTCGGCGTAGCGGGCGGCGAGACGGATCGGGTCGCCCATCTCGGTGAGCACCTCGTGCTCGGTCGCACCGCGCGCCTCGGTGGTGTCGGCGATCACGGCGCGCAGCTCCTCGGCGACGTCGTCGCGCTGGTCGGCGGGGATCCGCCGGACGACCTCGTGTACATAGCGCTCGGTCAAGGTGTTCGCGTTCATGCCTTCTCTTCTGTCAGTCGTGAGATCGAGGCGACGAGGTCGTGCCATTCGTCCACCAGGCCCGCCCGCACCCGGGAGCCTTCGGGGCTGACCCGGTAGAACTTCCGCGGCCGGGACTCGTCGGTGTTCCACTCGCTGGTGAGCAGCTCCTGCTTCTCCAACCGGCGCAGCAGCGGGTAGAGGGTGTTGCCGTCGACGGAGACACCCGCATCGTTGAGCGTCTCCAGCAGCGCGTAGCCGTACTGCGGCTCCTCGAGCAGCGCCAGGCAGGCCAGCACGACGGTGCCGCGGCGCAGCTCCTGGGCCTGGGCCCGGATCAGTTCCTCTGGGGACATGTCAGACACCATAGTGTGCGCCGCACACTAATGTCCACTGCCCAATGACTCGAGTGCTCTTCCCTGGTGGCGCGGGTGTCTTACGGGCGGTCCGCGCCCGTGTGGCCGGGCGCCGGTTCCTCCGGGCGGCGGGAAGGGAGGCCGCGGGTGAACATGAGGCCGAGGACGGCGATGCCTCCGGCGCCGAGGATGGCGGTTTTGAGGCCGGTGAGCTGGGCTGAGGAGTACTGCTCCACGAGGGCGTCGGCTTCGCCCGGCGGGATTCCGGCCTCGGCGAGGGCGACGCGTACCTCGTTGGAGGGCACGAAGGAGACGCCGGATTGCAGGGAGACTCCCGCCTGCTCCTTGACGGCGGCCGACACCCGGGGGTCGTCGGTGATCCGTTGGGTGAGCGCGGCGGCCAGGGCGCTGATGACCAGGGCGCCCATGAACGCCGTGCCGAGCGCCGAGCCCAGGTTCTGAGAGGTGTACTGGAGGCTGCCGGCCTCGCTGCGGTCCCTTTCTCCGACGCTGGACTGCACGACGTTGCCCAGTTGGGAGGCGAGCAGGCCCATGCCCAGGCCGAGCACCGCCATCGCCATGAGGAAGGAGAGGTCGTCGATCCGGGGGTCGATGGTGGTGAGCAGCCACAGGATCGCGACGAGCAGGACCGCGAATCCGGACCGGACGACGGTTCGGGGCGCGGCGATGCGGGACAGCAAGGGACCGCTCAACGATGCCAGCAGCATGGTGACCGACACGGGGAGCAGACGCAGACCCGTCTGGAACGCGTCCAGGCCCTGGACGACCTGGAGGTAGAGCGGGATGGCGAAGAACAGGCCGAGGAGGATGGTGTTCTGGCCGAGCAGCACCGCGAGCCCCGAGCGCAGAGGCGTGACGTCGAAGAGCGCGAAGTGGATGAGCGGATCGCGGCCGTGCTCCTCGCGGTGCCGTTCCCAGGCTCGGAAACCCCACAGCAGAAGGACCCCCGCCCCGATCACGAACACCGTGAGCGAGAACCCGAAGACCGTGACCGGTGAGTTGCGCGGCCGGAGGAGACCCCAGGAACTGCTCTGCAGGATGCCCAGGACGACCAGTGCCAGCCCGGCCGCCGACAGGGCCGCGCCGACGGCGTCGAAGGACGCGCGCCGGCCGGAGGGCGGATCCCGCTCGATCCAGCGCAGCACCGCCAGCATGGCGACGACGAGGACGACCTCGCCGACGAAGACCAGCCGCCAGGTCAGGTAGGAGGTCAGCCATCCGCCGAGCAGCGGGCCGACCGCGATGCCCGCCCCGGCCAGTCCGCCGATGACGCCGTAGGCGACGACGCGGTCCCGCCCCCGGTAGGCGCCGGCCACCAGGGCGGCGAGGGCGGGCAGGACCATCGCCGCGCCGAGGCCCTCGACGACCGACCAGCCGAGGGCCAGCATCCACAGGGTGGGCGCGGCCGCGGTCAGCGCGGATCCCACGCCGTACACGACCAGGCCGGCGCCGAACAGGCGGCGCCGGCCGAACATGTCGCCGAGCCTGCCTCCGGTGATCATGAAAGCGGCCATGACCAGGGAGTACAGGGTGATGACCGCCTGGATCGCGGTGACCTCGGTGTCGAAGTCCTCGACCAGCCGGCTGATCGACACGTTCATCACCGAGGTGTCCAGCACCATCAGGAACTGGGCGGTCCCCAGCACGACCAGCGGCTTCCACCGGCCCATCTCGCCTCCCCCGACCGGCCTTCCCCGAGGGGCTCCCGGAGGGGGAGCCGCCGACGGGGCCGCCGTGGCAGTTCCCGCTCAGGCCGCGAGCACCTGCTCCTTGGCCCGCTGGTACTCCTCCTCCGTGATCTCGTGGCGGTTCTTGAGGTCCACGAGCGTGGCCAGCGCGTCGGCGTGGTTCGAAGGCGGACTCTCCGCCCTCTCCGCCGCGAGGTGGCGCGTATAGGTCTGGAGGGCGACGCGCCGCTCCCGCTCCATCTCGCGGTCGGCCATGCCGCCCCCGCGGGCGAGGAGGTAGACGAGGACGCCCAGGAAGGGCAGCACGATCACCAGGAGCGTCCAGCCCGCCTTGCCCCAGCCGCCGAGGTCGTGGCTGCGGAAGATGTCGGCGAAGACCCGGAAGAGGATGATCAGCCAGATGATCCACGCGAAGAAGACGAACATCGTCCAGAAGATGCTGAGAAACGGATAATCGTCCATAAGATAAATTCATATCTCATGCAGGGATTATTGCGGAACTTTTTGGTGGTCATCTTTCTTTCGTTATTGCGTAGATTCCGATCTTTCTTGGACGGTCCGGGGTGCGGTCGCCTTGCGCGGTCCCTGCCTCGGCTTGGCCTGGTGTTGGAGGGGTCGTGGAGATGCTGGGAGCTTTGGTCGTGAATTGACCATTTAGCTTATTTATGTGGGGGCTTGCGGGGGAATAGTGGTCTTGGTGGTGGGGAAAGGCCTCTGCGCTGGTGTCGACGAGGAGGAGGACGAGATGTTCGACCGCAAGTCCGGTACCACTCCGGTGGTCACCGAGACCTACCAGATGCAGCAGAAGATGCTCTCGTTCGGCGATGACTTCTGGATCGAGAACGGCGTGGGGCAGCGCGTCTTCCGCATCAACGGCAAGGCCCTGCGGCTGCGCAGGACGTTCAGGCTGGAAGACGCCGGCGGCCGTGAACTGCTCGACATCCACAGCAAGATCCTCCGGCTGCGGCAGACCTTCGTCATCGAGCGCGACGGGGAGACCGTCGCGACCCTGAGCAAGGCGCTGATCAAATTCCGCGACCGGTTCACCGTGGACGTCGCCGGAGGAGAGGAACTGCACGTCCGCGGAAACATCGTCGACCACGACTACGCGATCAGCCGGAACGGCGTCGACATCGCCAGGGTCTCCAAACGATGGATCCGCGCCCGCGACACCTACGGCATCTCGATCTCCTCCGGAGAGGACGTCCCCCTGCTCCTGGCCATCGCCGTGTGCATCGACGCGACCAGCCACGCCGACCGCTGATCGCGGCGGGCCTCCTGTCCTGGTCCATGTCCTGAGGAATCGCCCCGAACGAAGGACATCGGTCTCAAGCTTCCGGGACGGCGCCACCTCGACCATGAGAGCACCGCCGGGACCGTCCCGCGTGGTGAAGGAGAACCTCATGAGCGCTCGCACGAAGATCAGAGCCGTCGTCCTGGCCGCGGCCCTCGCCGCCCCTGCCGCGGTGGTCGGGACGGCCGCCCCCGCTCACGCGGAACCGACCGGTTGCACGATCACCACCAGGAACATCGGCACGACCCTTCCCAAGCTGCTCACAACGGCGCAGTGCACCGGTGGTTCGGGCTACTACCGCGCCGTCGCCAGGTGCACCTCCATGGTCGCGCCCTTCGCCACCCGCACGCTGGAGGGGGCGTGGGCCACCGCAGGCCCGACACCTTCCTCCTCGTACACCACCTGCATCGGCTACCTGCGGTCCGCCGTCATCGAAACCGCATGACTTGAGGACACCGCCGTCTGCGGCGGCGTTCAGGCGGCGTTCAGGCGGCACCCGGCACGGGACGGCCGCCCGGGGCGCGGTTCCGGTATCGCGGTGGCGGTCTCGCCGTCTTCGCGGTACCGAGGCGCCTTTGCCGGTGGCTCGGGCGTACCGGCTCGGGTCCGTGATCGGCCGGGGCGAACGCCCCGGGGAAGGCCGATGGCGGGTCAGTCCTTGAAGTAGACCCACTGGTGGGTGGTGGCGAGGAGGGTGCCGGTGCGGGACCAGAGGTGGGCGGTCTGGTCGAAGTAGCCGCGGGTGAAGCGGTGGGCGCGGGCGGAGCCGAGGACGTAGCCGTCGGGGTGGGACTGGAGCTCGGCCGCGTCGGCGTGGAAGTAGATGGTGAGGGAGACGGTGCCGGCGGCCATGTAGCGGGCCTGGCGGAGGAAGACGCGGGGGTAGAAGGCGTCGCAGAGGGACGTCAGGCCGAGGTGGTCGAGGGGGCGGGGGCGGGCTTCGCGCATCCACAGGGTGGAGGTGGAGTCGGGGGTCTTGTCGTCGTCGTCCTGGGGGATGGGGCCCTCGACGAAGCGCATCTCGTAGTTGTGGGCCCAGCGGATGAACTCGGGGAAGTCCGAGGCGGGGACGTCTTCGGGGGCGGGGACCTGCGGCATGGCGGTCTCGGTGTCGGACCAGGTCTCGCGGCGGGTGCCGAAGACGGCGGTGGCGGTGGTGGCGACGGTGCCGTCCTGGACCAGTTCGAGGATCCAGTGCTGGTTGGTGCGGTTGGTGCGTGCGGGCCGGGCGGTGATCTCGAACTCGCCGTCGGCGACGGGGCCCGCGTAGTTGACCGTGAGGGAGAGCGGGTCGCCGAGGCGGTCGGGGTGCTGGAGGACGGCCTGGAGGAGGGCGGCGGCGGTGACTCCGCCGAAGGGGCCGACCATGTTCGCGTAGTCCGGGTGGGTGCGGCCGAGCAGGCGGCCGTCGGCGGCGGGGGTGAGGGCGACGGCCGCGTCGAACGGGTGCGGGAGGGCTTCGGACACGCTGGGGTCTCCTCGGGAAGGTCGGCGCCGGATTCCGGTGCGGGCAGAGAATATGTATGTCACTCTACATAAGAAAGTGGGAGCGGAAAGGGGCGGGATGGGCAGGAAGCCGGATCCGAACGGGCCGCGCAAGGCGATGATCCGCAGCGCGATCGCGCTGATCCGCCGGCGCGGTGTCGCCGCCACCTCGTTCGCGGACGTGCTGGCCGACAGCGGCGCGCCGCGCGGCTCGGTCTACCACCACTTCCCCGGCGGCAAGTCCCAGCTCGTCGAGGAGGCCACCCGCAGCGCCGCCGAGTACCTGGACGCCGGGGTGGCCGGGGTGCTCGCGGCCTCGGACACGCCGGGCGCCCTGCGCGCGCTGGCCGACCTGTGGCGGCGCGGCCTGGAGGAGGGCGACCACACGGTCGGCTGCCCGATCGTCGCGGCGGCCCTGGGCACCGAACGCGCCGCCCGCGACGTGGCGGGCGCGGCGTTCGAGAACTGGCGCGGCATGATCGCCGACAGGCTCGTCGCGGACGGGGCCGAACGGGGGAGGGCGCGCTCCGTCGCGATGCTCGTCGTCGGCGGCCTCGAAGGCGCGCTCATCGTCGCCCAGGCCCGGCGCTCCTCGGCCCCGCTCGACGAGGCGGTCGAGGAGCTGAGCGCCCTGTGCCGCTCGGTGACCGCGCGGCCGGGGGACGGGCGCTGACCGCGTCCGGAACGCGGGAGGCCCGCCGTCAGGGGTCGACGGCGTGCAGCCTCCGCCGCAGATGGGCGCGTTCGGGGTCGGTCCCGGCCAGGGCGAGCGCCCGGCGGTAGGCGTCCGCGGCCTCGGCGCGGCGGTCCAGCCGGGCGAGGAGGTCGGCGCGGGCCGCATGGTACGGGTGGTGGGCGTGGAGCTCGGCGCCCAGGGCGTCCAGGAGGAGCAGGGCGGGTCCGGGCCCGTCGCGCATGGCCAGGGCGGCGGCGCGGTTCAGGGCGACCAGCGGGGACGGGGCGAGGGCGGAGAGGACGTCGTAGAGGGCGACGATCTGGGGCCAGTCGGTGGTGGCGAAGGTGGGGGCCTCGGCGTGCAGGGCGGCGATCGCGGCCTGGACGGCGTAGGGGCCGGCCGGGCCGCCCGCGAGGGCCGGGGGCAGGAGGGGGAGCGCCTCCTCGATGAGGGCGCGGTCCCAGAGGGTGCGGTCCTGGTCCTCCAGCAGGACGAGGCCGCCGTCCGGGGCGGTGCGGGCGGCGCGGCGGGCGTGGGTCAGGAGCATCAGGGCCAGGAGGCCGGTCGTCTCGCGTTCGGCGGGGAGGAGGCGGCGCAGCACGCGGGTGAGGCGGATGGCCTCCTCGGCCAGGTCGGGACGCTGGAGGTCGGGGCCGGAGCTGGCGGCGTAGCCCTCGGTGAACAGGGAGTAGAGGGTCTGGAGGACGCCCGGGAGGCGGGCGGGCAGCTCGTGGGGCTCGGGGACGCGGAAGGGGATCCGGGCTTCGCGGATCTTCTTCTTCGCGCGCACGACGCGCTGCGCCATCGTCGCCTGGGGGACGAGGTGGGCGCGGGCCGCCTCAGGGGTCGTCAGGCCCGCCAGGCAGCGCAGCATCAGGGCGCCGCGCGCCTCCGCGGGCAGGGCCGGGTGGGCGCAGGTGAAGAACAGCCGCAGGCGCTCGTCGGGGATGTCGGCGCCCTCGTCCACGGCGGGCGGGGCGGCGCGGTCGGTCTCGGCCTGCAGGACGGCCAGCCGCGCCGCGTACGCCTGGTCGCGGCGCAGCCGGTCGACGGCCTTGCGGCGGGCCGTCGTCAGCAGCCAGGCGCCGGGCCGGTCGGGGACGCCCCGCACGGGCCAGTGCACCAGCGCCGCTTCGAGCGCCTCGGAGGCCGCCTCCTCGGCGAGGTCGAGGTCGCCGAAGCGGCGGACGAGGACGGCGAGGAGGCGGCCGTGCTCCTCGCGGAAGACCGCGGCGACGGCTCCGGCCGCCTCCCCGCCCATGGCCTCAGGCCCCGAAGTCGGCGACCGGGCGGACCACGACGCTGCCGCCGCCGCGCGAGCCGGGGCAGCGGGCCGCCCAGTCCAGCGCGGCGTCCAGGTCGGGGACGTCGATGACGTAGAAGCCGCCGAGCACCTCGCGCGTCTCGGCGAACGGCCCGTCGACGACGGTCCGCTCACCGTCGGCGCCGACCCGCACGGTGGTGGCCGACACGAGGTCCGCCAGCGACTCCCCCGACACGTAGATCCCGGCGTCCTGTACAGACTTGTCGTATTCCATCCAGTCCTGGACGTCGCAGCCCTCGGCGCCGCCCTCCGCGTCGACCGCACCCGCCTGGATCAGCAGCATGTACTTCACGGTTCGCACTCCCATCGTTCCGTGCGGCACGGCGCCGCACACCATGACGACGCACGGGGTGCGTCCGGATCGACAACGCCCTCCGACTTTTTTCCGGCGCCGCCCCGGGACGGCCCAGGATACGTCCGGCGCGCTCGGGAGAACCTCCCCCTTTCCCGGCCTCCCGGACGTCGGGGCCGCCGGGAGGAGAATTCCGCTCGGGAAGGAAGGGCTCCACTTCCGACATGGCGGAGTCCACAGGAAGGGCGGCTCACCGACGGACTTATCCACAGCTGTGGATGGAGTTGTGGATAGTCGGACACGGGAGAGAAGGGCGAGGGATCTGGGAGACGCGTGGCTTTCGGTGGCTCTGGAGAACTGCGGGAAAAGGCATCGTTATTGGGTTGAGCTGGGACGATGCGGGCGTGGCATGGGATGCTCGCCGCATCGGGGGTCGGGAGGGGGAGAAGGTGCGTGTCCTGGTGGGGCACGTGCTCGCACCGGGAGGTCATGACAATGTCACCGCATCGGACGTCCGGGTCGGAGACACGCCCGCGCAGGCCGGTGTTCCGGCACGGGCTGACGATTCTGGGGATGGTGGTGCTCTGGGCGCCCGCGGCGTGGGCGTACGGCCTGCTTTCGGACTTTCTGCGAGAGCGCGATTATTTCTCAGGGAACTACCTGCTGTCAGACACTTTGACACTGCTTCCCTGGGCCTTCCCGGCGCTCCTTCTGCTGCCCGTCGTGAGGGCGGTGGGTTACCGGAAGCGGGATGTTCTGTTCTGTTTCCTTCCGATGGTGAACTGGGTCTTCACGGTGCGGATCTGCTGGCGGGTGGCGGGGCTGCCGTATGTGGACTGGCCTCCGCGGTGGGACGGGAACGTCAAGGGAGCGTCGGGGCGGCGGCGTGTCGGGTCCGGGTTCGATAGATCGTCGGCATGAGTAGGGCATAAGCGGGGGGCGGGAGGCGGCGGGGTCCGCGTTAGATGTGGGCGGCTTCGAGAGGGCGTCTGAAAGGACCGGAGACGTGGAGTGGATGCCGCCGATGGGGGATTACCGGAGTGTGCCGTTGCGGCCGCGGTGGGACGGGCCCGGATGGGGGACCGTGATGCTCGCCGGGGTGGTGGTGGCGGGGATGGGCTGGGCGGTGCTCGCCGAGCGGGGCGAGGAGGAGAAGGGCGCGCCGGCGGTGGTCGGAGCGGCGCCGGCGGGGAACGGGACGGCGGTCGCCGGACTCGGCGGGGCCGAGGAGGGACGGGAGTCCGAGCCGCTCGGAGGGCCGGAACCGGCCGGAGGCCCGGAGACGTCGGGTGAGCCGGAGGAGCAGCGGGTGCCGGTCGCCTGGGTGCGGAAGACGGGTGAGGGGGCGAGGACGGCCGCCGAGGAGGCGCCCCGGCGGGGCGGGGCGGCGCCGGGACGGGCGGCGGAGCCCGCCAAGCGCGTCGGACGGCGGCATGGGGCGGAGCCGGCGCGAAGGGCGCGTCCCGCCCGGCGTTCGAAGGCGCGGGCCGCTCGGTGGGTGCGGGCGGGCGAACATCGGCGGGGTTTCCGGGCGGGGCCGTCGGCAGGGCCGCGGAACGTCCGGCCGCGCCCCGTGGAGAACGCGTTGTCGGAGTTCGTCGGGTGGGAGTGCGAACGGCAGGCGGCCGGGTCGGGGCTGTTCTGCGCGGCGGTGCTGGAGCAGATCTTCGCGGCCGGTCAGGCCCACGGCGGGCGGTAGGACTCGTCGTGCGGGTCGGCTTCCGGGATCGCGGGAGTGGGGACGGACGGCCGGGACTCCTCGGAGGGGGAGGCGGACACCGCGGCCGCCGAAGGCCCCGCCGGGGCGGGCACCGAGACGGACGCCGAAGCGGAGGGCGAAGGGTCGTCGAGGCCCATGAGGGCGCCCACCTGCTCGTCGTCGGAGCCGTCCTGGCGGGCCTTGCGGCGCGAACGCCAGGCCAGGCCGAGGCCGGCGGTGACCAGGATGGTCCCGCTGGCGAGGACGATGATGACGAAGCCGGAGAAGCCCTCATCGTGCTCGGCGGCGTCGTCGTCGGCGGTCCCGGCCTTGGTGACGGAGGCGTTCGGTGCGGTCCGCGCGGGCAAGGGCGGGGGGTCGGCGGTCGGGTCGGTGGCCGCCTGCTCGGCGGGCGACAGGATCACCGAGTCCGCCTTGACGGCGATGCGGTGGGCGGCGGTGAGCGCCTTCCAGGCGTTCACCACGCCCGCGCCGACCAGGTCGTCGCGGCCGGAGGCGGGCTTGTGGGTGGTGCCGCGCTCCAGCGCCTCCTTCACCTGGGCGGGCGTCAGGCCGGGGTAGCGGGAGCGGATGAGCGCGGCGACGCCGGTGACGATGGCGGCGGAGGCGCTGGTGCCGTCGTCGGTGGCGTAGGAGTTGTCCGGCTGGGTGGTGACGATGCCGACGCCGGGCGCCGCCACGGAGATCCACGCGTTGTGGTTGCTGGACTTCCAGTGCTTGAACGACTTGTCGACCGCGCCCACGGCGATGACGTTGTCGTAGGCGGCGGGGAAGTTGCGGCGGTTCTCCTCGGCCCCGTCGTTGCCCATGGACGCGATGACGACGACGCCCTTGGAGGCGGCGTAGTCGATGGCCTCCTGCTCGGTCCGGCTGCCGGTGTAGTCGGCCTTGCCGCCGCCGAGGGACATGTTGATGACCTTGGCGCCGTTGTCGACGGCGTGGCGGATGCCCTTGGCCATCGCGTCCTTGTTGAGGTCCAGGAACTTCTTCTTCTCGCGGGCCGGGTCCTTGTTCTCCCAGGTCACCTTGAGGGAGAGGATCTTCGCGCCGGGCGCGACGCCCATGACGCCGTCGCCGCGGTTCGCCCCGTGGCCGCGCCCGGCGATGATGCCGGCCATCGCGGTGCCGTGCAGCGCCCAGTACTTGCTGCTCGTCGGGGTGCTGCGCCCGGTGTAGTCGGGCCCGGTGACGACCCTGCCCTTGAGGTCGGGGTGGGTGGGGTCGACCCCGGTGTCCAGGACCGCGACGGTCACGCCGGCGCCCCGCGAGAACTTCCACGCCTTGGCGATGCGGAGGTTCTGGTGGATCCACTGCATGTCGCGGATCTGGTCGGCGTGGGCGGCCGCGGGCACCAGGACCCCGGGGGTGCCGACGAGCAGTGCGAGGATGGGCAGTGCCGCGCGCGCCCGCATGCGGTCCTCCTCATTCATCGTCGATGGGACATTGTGCCATGCGCCGCGGGCGCTCCCCGCGTCCGTCCGCTCACCCAGAGTCCCGTGCCCGGGAGAAGATCTCGCGGAGGTCGCCGGCGTCCATGGGCTCGGCGCAGACGCCTTCGGTGAACGCGGTGAGCAGCCTGGCGAACTCCCGGCGGTCGGCTTCGGGCCAGTCCCGCATCACCCGGGCGACGTAGGCGTTGCGGTGCCTGTCGGCCGACTCCAGCACCCGCTGCCCCGCCTCGGTGAGCTGGAGGTCGGCCCGCCGCGCGTCGGAGGCGGACGCGCGGCGCGAGACGAAGCCCGCGTCGATGGCGTGCCCGACGAGCCGCGACGCGGTGGAAGGGTCGATCTCCAGCCGTTCGGCGACGGCCCCGACGGTCACCTCGCCGCCCCTCTCGCCGAGCCGTCCGACGGCGGAGACGACCATGAGGTTGGACAGCTGGAGGGGCCGCCCGCCGGGCGTCTGCGTCCCGACCTTGCGCACGAGGTCGGGGCGGGCCCAGGCGCGGCGCAGCCGCAGCAGGGAGCTTCCGATCCGGGAGAGCACGGCATCGTCGGCGGAGGTCTCCATCATGCCTTCCCGCGGGTCGGGGACCGCGCCGGACGGGCGGCGCGACCGATCTTCACCTGCACGCTACATGCGTCTCCCGGGCGCGCGCACCGGGCCCTGGAGCGCGCGCCGATGGCGCTCCGGGGTTTCCGGTCGCCGTTTTCGGCCCGTGGCGTGTTCCGTCGTCCCTCCATTCATGATCTCTTTTCACCGTCATATTTCTCTGAAAACCATGATCGGTGGTGAAAAAGCGGTGACCATGTCGACACGCTCCGCAGATCCGCAGGTCAGCGGCGTGCGGCAGGGAGGGATGTGACCGAAGTGACAGCCGGGAAACGGGCGGGGAGAGAGGAGGCGGGGAAGGGAGGAAAACGGCGTGGCCAACGGGTGGATAACCGTGTAGATGGACGACCGGAATGGCGGTCAGGTGTCGGATGGGCCCGCTAGAGTGATGCGCCAAACCCGGACGACGGGATCACAACCCCATGGAAAGGGACCCCCGATGAGCGCGGCCGATGCTCCAGAAGAGGACCCTGTGCCCACCTCCGCCACCGAAGGGGAGGACCCGCGGGCCTTCCCCGCCGACCTCCTGTCCGACCGGGACCGCGACATCCTCGCCTTCGAACGGCAGTGGTGGAAGCACGCGGGCGCCAAGGAACAGGCGATCCGCGAGACCTTCGAGATGTCCTCGACCCGCTACTACCAGCTGCTCAACATCGTCATCGACCGGCCGGAGGCGCTCGTCCACGACCCCATGCTGGTCAAGCGCCTGCGCAAGGTGCGGGCGCAGCGCCAGCGCCAGCGCGCCGCCCGCCGCTTCGGCTTCAACCCCTGACCTCTGAAGAGGGAGCCGCCACGCGTGTTCTTCCGGGGGAGGACCCCCGGCCCCCGGGTCCCCGCTTCGCTGCGGTCGCCCGGCGTTCCTGAAAGACTGGGAGCGTGACCGTACTCGCGCCGCTCCTCAAAGAACCCCGCGAGGCGCTCGTCGCCCTGGACTTCGACGGCACCCTCGCGCCCATCGTTCCCGATCCCACGCAGGCCAGAGCGCTGCCCGAGGTGGCGCCCGTGCTGCGGAGGCTGGCCCCCGCCCTGCGCTCCATCGTCATCATCACCGGGCGCCCGGCGGCGCTGGCCGTCGAGTACGGCGGCCTCGCCGACGTGCACAACCTGACGGTGCTCGGCCAGTACGGCCTGGAGCGCTGGACGGAGGGCGAGCTGGTGAGCCCGCCCGAGCACCCGGGCGTGGCCGAGGCCCGCCGCAAGCTCCCCCTCCTGCTGGAGCGCGCCCCCGAGGGCGTGCACCTGGAGGACAAGGGGCACGCCCTGGCGGTGCACACCCGCCGGGCGGCCGAGCCGGAGGTGGCGCTGGAGCGGCTGCGCTCGATCGTCGCCGCGCTGGCCGAGCGCACCGGCCTGGTCGTCGAGCCGGGGCGGCTGGTGCTGGAGCTGCGCCCGCCGGGCATGGACAAGGGCAGGGCGCTCACCGCGTTCGCCGCCGAGGTGGGGGCGGGCTCGGTCCTGGTGGCCGGGGACGACCTGGGCGACCTGGCGGCCTTCGACGCCGCCGACGCCCTGGACGTGCCTGCGGTGAAGGTCTGCAGCGGATCGGACGAGGTCACCGCGCTGGCCGAGCGCGCCGACATCGTCGTCGACGGGCCGCGCGGGGTGGTGGCGCTGCTGGGCGAGCTCGCCGACGCCGTGACCTGAACTATTTTCATGAACTAGCCACCGGGGGGTCGGGGGTTCTATGGTTTCGGCCACGCTGGGAGAACCTTGACCTATAGATGACCTGGGGGTGCCATGCCCGAGGCGGAGCCGCTGCGGCCGGGCGATCCAGTGCGGCTCGGTTCCTACCGGCTGCTCGGCAGACTCGGTGAGGGCGGCCAGGGTGTGGTCTACCTGGCGCTGGGCGGGCCGGGCCGGCAGGTGGCGCTCAAGCTGCTGCACACCCGGCTGACCGGCAACCCCCAGGCGCGCCACGCCTTCGCGCGCGAGCTGGCCGCCGCGCAGAAGGTCGACCCGTTCTGCACCGCCCGGGTGCTCGCCGCCGACGTGGAGGGCGACGTCCCCTACATCGTCAGCGAGTACATCCACGGCCTGTCCCTCAAGCAGATGGTGGAGAAGTGGGGGCCGCGCAAGGACACCCAGCTCCACCGGCTGGCGATCGGGACGGCCACCGCGCTGGCGGCCATCCACAAGGTCGGGGTGGTGCACCGCGACTTCAAGCCCTCCAACGTGCTGCTGGGCCCCGACGGGCCGCGCGTCATCGACTTCGGCGTGGCCCGCGCCCTGGACCTGATGACCGCCCCGTCCAGCGGCGGGCCGATCGGCACCCCCGCCTACATGGCGCCCGAGCAGTTCTCCAACACCCCCGCCGGAACCTCCGCGGACGTGTTCTCGTGGGCCTCCACCCTCGTCTACGCCTCCTGCGGCGAGCCCCCGTTCGGCGACGACTCCATCTCGACGGTCATCAACCGCATCCTGCACGTCGATCCCGACCTCGGCGGGCTCTCCGGCGGGCTGCGCGAACTGGCCGCGGCCTGCCTGGTCAAGAACCCCGCCGACCGCCCGACCGCCGAGCAGCTCATGCTCGAACTCATCGGTTCGGGCGGCCAGGACCGGGAGCCGCCCACCGCGCCGCCCCCGGTGGCGCTCACCTCCGCGGCGCCCGCGTCCGCCCCGCAGCCGCCCGCCACCCGGTCCGCCTCGCTTTCGACGGTCTCCCGTTCGGAGATCCGGGCGGTGGAGCGGGCCCAGCGGCGCGGCGGCAGGGCCAAGGCGGGACTGCTCCTGCTGGCCGGCGCGCTCTCGGGGGCGCTGGCGTTCGGCGCGGTCATGGCCTGGCCGTCCGGCGGCGAGCAGAACCCGCGGTCGGGGCAGCCCGCGGCGGGCGTCGCGCCCGCCCAGGCGATGCCGGAGACCGGCCCGGCGATGGAGCTGAGCTCCACCGACGGCTACACCTACACGATCGCCGCGGTGCAGGGCGGGACCGAGGAGATCGGCGGCGAGAAGTACGCCTACATCGACTACACGCTCGCCAACGTCCAGGAGCAGCCGGTCCCGCTGGAGAAGCCCGGCGACCTCTTCCTGGCCCGGGACAAGGCGCCCGAGGGCGTGGCGTGCGCCGACCAGCCCGGCGCGCCCGCCGACCGCTGCACGGTCGAGAACACCACCACCGTCCGGGCGGTCCTGGGCGGTTCCCAGCCGATCCTGCTCGTGGACGGCGAGGAGCACATGGCCGCCGGGTCCACCTATCTCCTGCGGGTGCGCACCCGCGACCCCGTCAAGGAGGAGCTGACCGCCAAGGACCTCGGGCTGTACGTGTGGGAAGTGCGCTTCATCTCCGACCGCATGGCGCGGCATGTTGCCTTCCCCGGCTGACCCTGGCCGCACCCGGCCAGACGTTCCGGCTTACGGCGACCCCCGCCGGGCGAGTATTCCGGGCATGGAAGACCTCCTGCCCGCCGATCCCGGGGAGATCGGCCCCTACCGGCTGCTGGCGCGGCTGGGACGGGGCCCGCAGGGCGCGGTCTACCTCGGCGAGCGCGAGGGCGGCCTGGCGGCGGTGAAGCTGCTGCACGCCCGGTTCGGCGGCAGCCCGTGGCTGCGGACGCGGTTCGCCCAGGAGCTGGCCGCGGCCCAGCGCGTGGCGGACCCCGGCGTGGCACGGGTGCTGGGCGCCGGGCTGGAGCGCGGCGCGCCCTGGGTGGCCTCGGAGTACGTGCGCGGCCTGCCGCTGCGCGACGTGGTCGAGGGCGCCGGACCGCGGACGGGGCCGCCGCTGGACCGGCTGGCCATCGGGACGGCCGGGGCGCTGTGGGCGATGCACCGCGCCGGGGTGATCCACCGCGACCTGCGGCCCGGCAACGTGCTGCTGGACTCCGGCGGCCCCCGGGTCACCGACTTCGGCTACGGCCCGGCGCTGGACGCGGGCGGCGTGCGCGGCGCGCAGGGCGGCCCGGCGTTCCGCGCGCCCGAGCAGGTGTCCGGGGCGGAGATCGGCTCGGCCGTGGACGTGTGGGGCTGGGCCTGCCTGGTGGCGTACGCGGCCACCGGGCGGCCGCCGTTCGGCGACGGCGCCGCCGCCGAGGTGGTCGAGCGCGTCATGCACGGCGAACCCGACCTCGCCGGGCTCGACGGGAGGCTGCGCCACCTGGTGGAGGACTGCCTGGCCAAGGACCCGCGGGAGCGCCCCTCGGCCCAGCGGCTGCTGCTGGAGCTGAACGGCACGACCGCGCCTTCCGCGCGCTCCTGGCCGTCCCTGCCGGTGATGCGGGTGCCGCCGCGGCGGCTGCAGCCGAAGGTCGAGCCGATCCAGCCGCACCTGGGCCTGAACGGCATGCCGGCGGTGCCGCTGCGTCCGCTGCTGGTCGCCGCCTCCGCGCTGGTCCTGATGGTGTTCGGCGGCGCGGTGGTCACCTGGAACGACGGCCGGAAGGCGGTCGTCACCCGGCAGGCCGCGGCGGCCTCCGCGGCGCCGGCGGCGTCGGTGGAGCTCAACGGCCCGTACCGCATCAAGGCGCTGCGCGGCGGAACGACCGGGACACGCGCCTTCATCGAGTACGAGCTGGCCAACACCGCCCGCAAGCCGGTGACGCTGGAGACGCCGGGCGAGCTGCTCATCCGCTCCGAGGCGCTGCCGGAACCGGTCAGGGCGCGGTGCCAGCCGGTGCGGGGCATGTGCGCGCTGCGCACCGGCACCGTGGTGGTCGACAGGCGGAAGGGCACGCCCGTCCCCCAGGTGGGGGAGAACGGCGCCCTGACCATGCCCCCGAAGGCCAGGTACGTGCTGCGGGTCTCCACCGCCGAGTCCGTCGGCGCCGAGCTGGTCCAGCGCGATCTCGGCCTGTACGTGCTGGACCCGAGGTTCAGCGAGAAGGCGCTGACCCTGCCCTTCAAGCGGGTCTCCCGCCCGGCGGAGTGACCCCGGAGGAGTGAGGAACCGCGCCGGGCGGGGCATGGGTCCGGGCATGGAGAAGACGACCTGCGCCATCGCGGGCGGCGGCCCGGCGGGGCTGATGCTGGGGCTGCTGCTGGCACGGGCGGGGGTGGAGGTCGTCGTGCTGGAGAAGCACGGCGACTTCCTTCGGGACTTCCGCGGCGACACCGTCCACCCGTCGACGCTGGAGATCCTGGACGAGCTGGGCCTCGGCCGCCGGTTCGCCGAGCTGCCCCAGCACAAGGCGGAGCGGATGACGGCCGTCACCGACGACGAGGAGCTGCTCGTCGCCGATTTGACGCGGCTGCGGGGACGCCACCGCGCCATCGCCTTCGTCCCGCAGTGGGACTTCCTGGACCTGCTGGCCGACGAGGCGCGCCGGTACCCGAACTTCACGCTGCGGATGAACTGCGAGGTCCTCGAATTCACCGGCTCCGGTCTGAGGTACAAGGACAAAGGCCAGGTGACCGCAGCGAAGCGAGGATCGCCTGACCTTTCTTCGGGGGGCCCGGGGGGTCGCCCCCCGGACGAGGAAGGCGCGGAACACGTCTTGGAGGCGGTGCTGTCGGTCGCCGCGGACGGCCGCAGGTCGGTGCTGCGGCGGGGGCTTCCGCTGCGGGAGTTCGGCGCGCCGATGGACGTCGGCTGGTTCCGGATGCCGCGCGAGCCGTCCGACCGCGTCGACCCGTTCCTGCGGGTGGGCGGCGGCGGGCGGCTCATGGTCGCCATCGACCGCGAGACCTACTGGCAGATGGGCTACGTGGTGCCCAAGGACAGCCCGGCGGGCGACCGGGCCGCGGTCGGGGCCGCCGTCGCGGAGCTGGTGCCGTGGCTGGCGGACCGCGTCGGCGAGATGGGGGAGATCAGCACCCTGCGGGTCCAGGTCAACCGGCTGCGCCGCTGGTACCGGCCGGGCCTGCTGTGCGTGGGCGACGCCGCGCACGCGATGTCGCCGGTGCTGGGCGTCGGCATCAACCTGGCGGTCCAGGACGCCGTGGCCGCCGCGAACCTCCTGTGGGAGCCGCTGGTGAAGGGCCGCGTGTCCACCGCGGACCTGGCGGCCGTCCAGCGCCGCAGGATGCCCGCCACCGTCGCCATCCAGAGCCTCCAGCTGCTGGTCCAGCGGCGGCTCATCGCCCCCGCGCTGGCCGGGCGCTTCTCCACCGCCCCGCTCAAGGCGCTGTCCCGGCTGGGCCCGCTCACCCGCCCGATGGTCACCCTGCTGGCCCACGGCGTCCGCCCCGAGCACGTGCGCGTGCCCGAACGCCCCTAGCCCAGCCCGGCGTCCCTGGCCAGGGCGACGGCCTCGGCGCGGCTGCGGGCGCGCAGCTTGGCGAGGATGTCGCTGACCCGGTTGCGCACGGTCTTCTCCGACAGGAAGAGGCGCCGGGCGATCGAGGCGTTGTCCAGCCCCCGGGCCAGGTGGTCGAGGACCTCCCGTTCGCGGTCGGTGAGCTGGGGGAAGGGCACCGGCACGGGCGCGGCGCCGGACGGGACGCGGGCGAAGAAGGCGAGCACCCGGGTGGCGATGCGCGGCCCGAAGACGGCCTCGCCGCGCGCCACGCCGAGCAGGGCGCGCCGCACGTCCTCGCCGTCGTCCTCCTTCAGCAGGTAGCCGCGGGCGCCGGCGCGCAGCGCGGCGAACACCGAGTCGTCGTCCTCGTCCATGGTCAGGACGACGACCGCCACGTCGGGGAACCGGGCGGTGATCTGCTTGGTGGCCTCCAGGCCGCTCATGCCGGGCATGCGCAGGTCCATCAGCACCACGTCGGGCAGCAGCCGCCCGACCGCCTCCAGCGCGCCCGGCCCGTCCCCCGCCTCGCCGACGACCTCCAGGCCGTCCAGATCGGCCAGCACCGTGGTCATGCCGGTGCGGAAGACGGGATGGTCGTCGACGACGAGCACTCTTACCGACATCTCACTCCTTCAGGGGGAGGACCGCACGGACCCGGGTGCCGCCGCCGGGGACCGCCAGCAGGTCGAGCCGGCCGCCCACCTCCTCGGCCCGCTCCCGCATGCTGCCCAGCCCCACGCCGGCCCGGGGGCGGGCGGGGAGTCCGCGGCCATTGTCCTCCACGGTGAGGACGAACCGGCCGCCGCTGATCTCGGCCAGCAGCCGCAGGCTGCCCGCCGCGCTGTGCCGCACCCCGTTGCTGACGGCCTCGGCCGCGATCCGGTACGCGGCGACCTCGACGGCCGCGGGCAGGTCGGCGCACTCCGGCGCGACCAGGTGGGAGCAGACCGGCGTCTCGTAGCCGCTCACCAGCTCGCGCAGCGCGCCGGGCAGGCCCAGCTGGTCGAGGATGGGCGGACGGAGCCCCTGCACGACGGTCCGCAGGTCGCCGACGGCCGCCTTCACCCGGTCGCGCTGGCCGCGCAGCTGCTGCGACCACTCCTCGTGTCCGGCCCTGCCGAGCCTGCGCGCGAGCGCGTCGAGCTGGTGGGCGGTGCCGGCCAGCACCGGCCCGAGCCCGTCGTGCAGGTCGGCGCGCAGCCTGCGGCGCTCCTCCTCGCGGGCGGCGACGATCCGGGCGCGGGAGGCCGCCACGTCCTGGACGAGCCCCGCCGCGTAGGCGAGGGTCGCCGCGCGCCCGGCGACCTCGGCGACGGCCTCGCGCTCCTGGGGCAGCAGCCGCTCGCCCGGATGGCGCAGCCCCACGCGCAGGTCGCCGAGGTCGCGGCCGAGCGCCGGGCAGGGCACGGTGTGCAGGTCGGTGACGGGGCTGCCGGAGGAGACCTCCGCGGCGGGACCGGCGAACGCGACGTAGGGCACCTCCAGCTCCCGGCGCAGGGCGTCGACGAGCCGCTCCAGCGCCTCGACGGGCTCCCCGGCCGGGGCCACCTGCCGGCCGACCCGGGAGACCACCGCGTACGGGTCGCGGCGGTGCCCGAACAGCAGCGACTCCACCCACCGCTGCACCGCGCCGTGCCCGGCGGCGACGGTGACGGCGGCCGCGCCGACCAGCAGGTAGCCCAGGCTGCTGCCCATGGCCAGCCGGCCGAGCCAGATGACGGCCACCGCGTAGACGGCGAGCACGAACCCGCTGAGCAGCGTGTAGACCACCGACCTGCCCAGCAGCGCCTCGACGTCGAACAGCCGGTGGCGCAGCACGGCCACCACGATCGAGGCGGGCAGGGCGAACAGGCCGGCGCTCATCGCGATCTCCGGCAGGGGCGCCGTGCTGGAGTACAGGGCGGCGAAGCCCAGGCAGACGCCCATGACCAGGCCGCCGAGCATCAGCCACTGCAGCTGGTCGCGCTCCACGCCGGTGGCCCGCCTGCCCCGCCACACCAGGCAGGCGACGCCGCCGAGCGTGCCGAAGAACAGGGTGGCGTAGGACCCGGCCATCGTCACCGTGCCCAGCGGACCGGCCAGGCCCTCGACGCCGAGCGGGTTGACGACCCGGGGGGAGATGTCCGTGCCGCCGGGATGGAGCATCGCGGCCAGCGCCGCGCACCCGCCCGCGGCCGCGACGGCCCTGGCGAACAGGCCCCAGCGCCGGGACGGGGCCCTGCCGTCGGGGAAGAGGACCGGGAGCAGCGGCACGCACAGCCAGTAGACGGCGAAGCCCCAGGAGGCGACCCAGGCGCCGAAGGCGGCGCCGGGCAGCGGCCGGATCATCGCGTCGGCCGCCGCGTAGTGCGCGAGCAGCAGGTAGGGGCCGATGACGGAGGTGAGCAGCAGCAGCCAGGCGGCGCGGTTGCGCGGCTGGCGCACCGCCACGAGCGCCCCGACCGCGGGCCAGACGGTGCCCAGGACCAGGTCGGCCGAGTACAGCGGGATGATCTCGGCGCGGGCGGCGACCCAGTGGTGCAGGGGGATGACGGCGGCGCAGGAGAGGACGCCCGCGGCCGCGACGGCGCAGGCGGCGCGGACGAGCGCGCGGTCGCCGAGGACCGGTTTCATACCGGCAATCGTGCATTAACCGGCAAAGGGTGTCAGCCATCCCGAAAGGGCTTCCCGGCGGATCGGTGCGGGTGTCCCTGTCACCCGGGACGGCTCCCGCCGGACCGTGCACCCCATGACAGAGCCCTACGCAGCACCAGGCATCCCCGTCCCCCCGCAGCCGGCACGGCCCGCCGGAGGCCGGGCCCGCTGGCCCCTCCTCGGCGTCGCGGCCGGCGTCCTCGGCATCGCCGCCACCCTGGTCTCCGACGTCCACCCCCTGGTCGAGCAGGGCCAGGGCTACACCAGCGAGTACCTCGACGACGTGCCCCGGATGATGGCGCACATCAGCATCGTCACGGGCTTCGCCGCGGTCGCCCTCCTGCTCGTCCTCGCCGCGGCCTGGCGCCGCCGCGTCGAGCCCCGGCTGCCCGGCAGCACCGCCGCCCACGTCGTCCCCCACGCGCTGACCGCCTCGGCCGGCGCGCTGACCCTCGGCTACGCCTGGAAGGGCTCCCTCGCCCTCTACCTGCCCGGCGGCGTGGAGGCGGGCGGCTTCGACGCGGCCGGCCTGTACACGATGTTCGTCCTCAACGACTTCGGCAGCTTCATCGGCTGGCTCGGCGTCGTCGTCGCCGCGGGCGCCATCGCGTGGATGGGGCTGCGCGAGCGCACGGTCTCCCGGTGGATCGGCGCGATCAGCCTGCTGCCCGTCGTGGTCGTCGCCGGGGCGGTCTGCGCCACCGGCCTGCCCGGCTTCCAGGGCGTCATCGGCCCGGTCTGGCTGACCGTCGCCTCCCTCGGACTGGCCTTCGGGCGCAGCACGATCGTCCGTGACTGACCCGCGGCGCCGTCGGGCCCCGCGTCCCCGCAGCGGGGGCGCGGGGTCACGGCGCCTGGAGCTCCAGGCCGTCGAGGATGCGGTCGGTGAGGTCGGGCTCCCCGGTCTGCTTGATGCGGACCCAGGCGGCGTAGGCGCCGCCGGAGTCCACCAGGCCCGCCTCGGTGATCATCGGGACGCCGCTCTTGCATCGGGTCCACAGGGTGATGGTGGCGGTCAGGCCGCCGACCTTCCGGGTGCGCGGCTCGCCCTTGGTGCAGGTGCCGGAGTGGTCGGCGGGCCGGGCGGGCGGGACGTCCGAGGCGGTGGTGAGCCCCACGAACAGGCCGGGGCCGGTGTCCTCGGCCTCGCGGAAGTTGTCCTTGTCCGGGGTGGCCCGCAGCACCGGCCGGGCGGCGGAGTCGTCCAGGCCCGCGTTGCTCGCCGGGTTCCAGGTCGGCTCCGCGCCGTCCAGCACCCACGACCGCGGCACCCTGGCCTTGATCTTCTGGCTCGCGTCGACGACCTGCGCCATCGCCGGCCCCGGCGGGGGAGAGGGCTCGGCCTCGCCGCCGCTCAGCCGGACGAGCACCACCGCCACCGCGCCGATCACCAGCACGCCGACCCCGACCACCGCCGGGATCAGCATCCGGTTCGCCCGGGACGGCCCCGGCCGCCGCGCCGGGGGCTGCGGCGGGGCCGAAGGCGCCCGGTACCCCTCGGCCGGCGGGGCGGGCGGGCCCGGCTGCTGCGCGGCGGGCTGCTGGAACGGGGTGTCGGAGCGCCGCCCCAGCAGCGAGTCGCGGTCCAGGTAGGTGGCCTCCGGGTCGGCGGGAGGGAACGGGATCGCCGTGGTCCGCTCCGGGTCGGGATCCGGCTCGGTGACGCGCGCGTAGGGCTCGTAGTTCTGCAGGTCGGGCGAGGTCTCCAGCAGGGAGGGCCGCGGCGGGGGCTCAGGACGGGCCACCGGGACCGGCTCCTCGCCGCGGCGCAGCGCCGCGATCGCCTCGGCGTAGGCGGCCGCGGTCGGCCAGCGGTTCTCCCGGTCGGACTCCAGCGCCTTGAGGATCACCGCGTCGACGGCCGGGGGCACCTCCGGGTTGTGCCCGCTGGGCGGCACCCGCACCGGGGCGGGGCCGGGCGCCCGCCCGGCCAGCAGGTGGTAGCTGAGCGCGCCGACGCCGTAGACGTCGGCCCGCACGTCCAGGCCGCCCCCGAACCTGGCCTGCTCGGGCGACATGTAGCCGGGGGTGCCCACCGGGAGGGTGAACGCGCCCGAGGCGTGGGCCAGCGCCTTGGCCAGGCCCAGGTCGGCGATGAGCAGCCGCTCGCCCTGCCCGTCCTTGGTGGTCTGGAACAGGATGTTGGACGGCTTGAGGTCGCGGTGGATGACGCCCAGCTCGTTGATCACCTCGACGCCCTGGGCGATGTCCTCGATCAGCTCCAGCGCGTGGGCGACCGGAAGTGGCCGGTCGCCGGACATGCGGTCGGCCAGCGACCCGCCGTCGGCGTAGGACATGGCGAAGTAGGGGCGGCCGTCCGGCAGCTCGCCGAACTCGTGCACCCGCACGAGCCGCTCGGAGTCGGCGCGGCGCAGGATCCTGGCCTCCTCCAGGAAGCGGTTGCGCACGTCCAGGTCGTCCAGCAGGGCGCCAGACAGTACCTTGATGGCGACCTGGTCGTTCAGGTCGTCGTCAAGACCCAGCCAGACGGAGGCGAAGGCCCCCTGTCCGAGGACCCGATCAATTCGATAACGGCCGACGGCCGAAGGCATGGACACCCCGATATCATGCCCAAAGACTGGTCATGATTGGGAGCGCGATCTGCGCGGGTCGGCGTTCCAAAGCGAGCAGAGGGCGGCATGGCGTTCAACGAGCGGACCGAAGAACTGGCGCTGCGCGCGGCCAAGGGCGATCAGGCGGCTCTGAACGAGCTGCTCGGCGCGATCCAGAACGACGTCCTGCGGCACACGGGCCGCTTCCTGCCCTGCCGGCAGGACGCGGAGGAGGCGTGCCAGGACGCGCTGCTCCAGGTGGCCCGCAACATCCACCGGTTCGAGGGGCGGTCCCGCTTCTCCACCTGGCTGCACGTGGTCGTGGCCAACTCGGCGCGTTCGACGTACCGCTCCCTCAAGCGCCGCTCGGTGGAGCAGGCGGGCGAGCTGCCCTCGCAGCGGCCCGACCCGCGGCGCACCAGCGTCATCGCCGGCTCCCGCGTCGACATCCTCGAGGCGATGGAGACGCTGGAGGCCCGCAAGCCCGACCTCATCCAGGCGCTGGTGCTGCGCGACGTCTCCCAACTGGAGTACAGCGAGATCGCCGAGCAGCTCAACCTGCCGCTGGGCACCGTGAAGTCCCGCATCCACGAGGCGCGCAAGCAGGTGCGGGCGACTCTCGGCGAGTCATACGGATGACGCGGAACAGGCGACCGCGGCGGACCGGGGATCGGCTGTCGCACCTCGGGGGTCCGGGGGCCGTCCCCCGGACGGGCGGGTCCGCCGCCGCTCAGCGCGGCATGCGCCAGCCGTAGCGGCCGATCAGCACGGCGGCGACGCGGGTGAACCGGTCGGCGTCCAGGACCGCGCCCTCGCGGCGCAGGTCCCGCTCGTCGAGCTCGAACACCCGGTCCAGGCACAGGTAGGAGTCGCGGTTCTCGCGGTCCCAGGAGCCGGGGCCCAGCGGGTGCCAGCCGCGCTGGCCCGCGCGGTCGCGGCTGGACAGCTGCATCGCCAGCAGGCGCCTGCCGTGCCGCCCCACCACGAGCAGGGGGCGGTCCTTGCCCTGGGAGGGGTCCTCCTCGAAGGGGACCCACGCCCAGACGATCTCGCCGGGGTCGGCCAGGCCGTCGAGCTCGGGGGAGTACTCCAAGCGCGCGGCGCTCTCGACGCCGTATACCTCACGAATAGCACCCATCGGCGGATGATATCCCCGAGCGGCGCGACCCGGCGGGAGCTCAGTCCAGGGCGTCCAGCTGCTCGGCGAACCACTTCCCGGGCGGGAGCGCGGTGGCGGCGGCGGCGAGCCGCTCGGTGCGCGAGCGGCGCTCCTCGGCCGACATCAGCAGCGCCCGGTTGAGGGTGCGGGCGGTCTGGGAGACGTCGTAGGGGTTGACGGTCAGGGCGTCCTCGGCGAGCTCGCCCGCCGCGCCCGCCTCGGTGGAGAGCACCAGCGCGCAGCCCTTCTCCGACAGGACGGGCCCCTCCTTGGCGACGAGGTTCATGCCGTCGCGGATCGGGTTGACCACCAGGACGTCCGCGAGCCGCAGGGCGGCCAGGGAGCGGGCGTAGTCGTCCTTCACCTGGAGCACGAGCGGCGTCCAGTCGGGCGTGCCGAACTCGTCGTTGATCTCCGCGGCGAGGCGCTCGACGGCGGCGGTGTAGTCGCGGTAGCGGGGGAGGTCGGTGCGGGAGGGGTAGGCGAAGGCCACGTGCACCACCCGTCCGTGCCATTCGGGGTGGTGCAGCAGCAGCTCCCAGTAGGCGGCCAGGCCGCGGACGATGTTCTTGGACAGCTCGGTGCGGTCGATGCGCAGGATCATCTGGCGGCCGCCGGTCTGCTCCAGCAGTGCGGCGCGGCGGTCGGCGACGTCGTCGCGGTCCGCGCGCTCGCGCAGTTCCAGGCCGTCCACGCCCAGGGAGTGCACGCCGACGCGGGTGACGCGCCCCTGGTGGCGGACGGTGCGGGCGAACCTGTCGACCTTGGCGCCCAGGACCGCCTCGCAGCAGTCCAGGAAGGACTCGGCCCACCGGTCGCACAGGAAGCCGGCGTGGTCGGCGCCGAGGATGCCCTCCAGCACGGCGGCGGCGATGTCGTCGGGCAGCAGGCGGAAGTACTCCGGCGGCGCCCACGGGGTGTGCGAGAAGTGGGCGATGCGCAGGTCGGGGCGGCGCTCGCGCAGCATCCGGGGGACCAGGGCCAGGTGGTAGTCCTGGACGGCGACCTTGGCGCCGCGCTCGGCGTCCTGGGCCAGGGCGTCGGCGAACGCCGAGTCGTACGCCTCGTACGACTGCCAGTCGCGCCGGAACGTGCTGTCGAAGTGCGGCTCGTTCGGGGTGTCGTAGAGCAGGTGGTGGACGAACCAGAGGGTGGAGTTGGCCACCGAGTTGTAGGCGCGCTGGAACGTCGTCTCGGGGATGTCCAGCATCCGGACGGCGCCCGTCTCGTGCCCGGCCCGGTCGAGCCGGCCGGACGGGTCCTGGCGGGCGGCGAGCCGGTCGGCCTCCGACAGCGCGGCGCACACCCAGACCAGGTCGGTCCCGGCGGCCACCGAGGCGAGCCCGGAGACCAGGCCCCCGCCGCCGCGGCGCATGGCCAGCGCGCCCTCTTCGGACAGGGAGAAGGACACCGGACCGCGGTTGCTGGCGACGAGTACCTGCATGGCCCGAGTCTCGCACGCCGGATCCCGGCCGCCGAGGGGAGGACCGTTCCCACCGGCCGGAGAGTGATCAAGCTAACAGCAGGGCACGTCCAAGGAGTGAGACCCCCTGTGCTCTTAAACGGACACCTGCGATAAAGTCGGCACACAACTTCATACAGCCCGTGAGTCTTCTTCACGGGCGCTCATCCAGAGGGGTGGAGGGACCGGCCCTGCGAAGCCCCGGCAACCCTCCCGGCTCGCCTTCGCGCCCATGCGAGGCTTCGGCCGGGACGAGGTGCCAACTCCGGCCTGTGACCAAAGTGGCGCAGGAAAGATGAGGGAGAGGCCTCGCACCCATGCCCGACCTGGGTAACGCCACCGCGCTGATCTGCCGCGAGTGCGGAAACACCGTCGAACTCGGCCCCTACTACGCCTGCTCGGAGTGTTTCGGGCCGCTGGAGGTCTCCTACGACCTCAGCGGCGTGACGCGCGAGTCCATCGAGGCGGGGCCGCGCAACATCTGGCGCTACAAGGACCTGCTGCCGGTTCCCTCGAACGTCGCGGAGATCCCCAACACCGAGCCCGGCTTCACCCGGCTGGTGAAGGCCGACCAGCTCGCCTCCGCGCTGGGGCTGCAGTCCCTGTGGGTCAAGGACGACAGCGGCAACCCCACCCACTCCTTCAAGGACCGCGTGGTCGGCGTCGCCCTGGCCGCCGCCCGCGAGCTGGGCTTCAAGGTGCTGGCCTGCCCCTCCACCGGCAACCTCGCCAACGCCGTCGCCGCCGCCGCGGCCCGCGCCGGCATCCGCAGCGCCGTGTTCGTGCCCTCCGACCTGGAGCAGCAGAAGATCATCACGACCGCCGTGTACGACGGCACGTTCGTGACGGTCGACGGCAACTACGACGACGTCAACCGGCTCGCCTCGGAGCTCGCGGGCGAGCAGGAGGACTGGGCGTTCGTGAACGTGAACGTCCGCCCGTACTACGCCGAGGGCTCCAAGACCCTGGGCTACGAGATCGCCGAGCAGCTCGGCTGGCGGCTGCCCGACCAGATCGTCGTCCCGATCGCGTCCGGCTCCCAGCTGACCAAGATCGACAAGGCGTTCCAGGAGCTGATCAAGCTCGGACTGGTCGAGGACAAGCCCTACAAGGTGTTCGGCGCCCAGGCCGAGGGGTGCAGCCCCGTCTCGGCCGCCTTCAAGGCGGGCCACGACGTGGTGCGGCCGGTCAAGCCCGACACCATCGCCAAGTCGCTGGCGATCGGCAACCCCGCCGACGGCCCCTACGTGCTGGACGCGGTGCGCCGGACGGGCGGCGCGGTCGAGGACGTCACCGACGCCGAGGTCGTCGAGGGCATCCGGCTGCTCGCCCGCACCGAGGGGATCTTCGCCGAGACCGCGGGCGGCGTGACCGTCGGCGTGCTGAAGAAGCTCGTCGAGAGCGGCGGGCTCGACCCGGCGCTGGAGACCGTCGTCATCAACTCGGGCGAAGGCCTGAAGACCCTGGACGCGGTGGCCCCGGTGGCCAAGCCGTCCGCCAACATCGCGCCCAACATCGAGGCGTTCCGCGCTACCGGATTGGTCTGAGCATGAGTGTTTCCGTTCGCATCCCCACCATCCTGCGCACCTACACGGGCGGCGAGTCCGAGGTGAAGGCCGAGGGCGGCACGCTGCGCGAGGTCATCGCGGACCTGGAGAAGAACCACACCGGCATCGCGGCCCGGGTGCTGGACGACGCCGGCAAGCTCCGCCGGTTCGTCAACGTCTACGTTGGCGACGAGGACGTGCGCTTCGCCGACGGCCTGGACACCGCGACGCCCGAGGGCGTCCAGGTCTCGATCATCCCGGCGGTCGCCGGAGGCTGACGGCCCCGTGGGAAAGCCCGTCCGAAAGGGCGGGCTTTTTCCGTTGCCGCACGCGGAGGCCATGGCCACACCCGGTCGTGACAATTCCCCGTTTCTTTTCACGCCGGTATCTTCCGGTGCCATCTCCATCACGGGTTGGTTTCCGGACTATCTCGGAAGGGGATCGGGGTTCCGAGGTGGACGCCCCGGTCGCTCCGCGGTCCAGGGGGGCCGCGGCTCCAGGCAGGGTTCGTGACATGGCTCAGGGCACCGTCAAGTGGTTCAACGCGGACAAGGGCTACGGCTTCATCGCGGTCGACGGGGGGAAGGACGTCTTCGTCCACCATTCGGCCATCCAGATGGACGGCTACCGCACGCTGGAGCAGGGGCAGCGGGTGGAGTTCGAGATCGGCCAGAGCGACAGGGGGCCGCAGGCCGACCTGGTCCGCGCCCTGTGACCCGCCGCTTCGAGGAGACCCGCAGGCCTGCGGGTCTCCTCGCCTCGTCCGGGATCCGCCGGACGCCGGGTCACCGTCCGGCGGAGGTGCGGCGCCAGCCGTCCCCGTAGCCGTCGCGGTCGTACCGGTCATAACCGTCGTCGTACCGGTCGTCGTCATCGTCGTACCGGCCCTGCCAGTCGTCCCGGCCCTGCCAGTCGTCGCCGTAGCGGCCCTGCCAGTCGTTCCAGTCCCACAGCTGGAACGGGCGGCTGTAGTGGGCGAAGGTGCGGTAGGTCGGCGGGACGTAGACGCGGTACCACTGGCCCCAGTGCCTCTTGCCGCTCAGCCGCTGGCCGCGCAGCCGGTCGGCGCGGCCCCAGAACCGGTCGCCGTGGAAGCGGAAGTTCACCTTGCCCCAGCGGTTGGTGCGCTTGCACCCGATGGTGTAGAAACCGCCGCTCCAGTCGGACCTCTGCTGGAGGCAGGCGCGGGCGTAGGGGAGCGGCGCGCGGCGCCCCCAGTCGGAGGTGCGGTAGACGAGGACGCGGGCGCCGCCGCTCCGGCCGTTCCAGGAGTAGGCGCGCACCTTGGTGCCGACCCGGAAGCGGTGCGCCTTCGTCTGTCGCCTCTCCTGCTGCCGTGCCTGCTCCTGCCGCGCGGCGGTCTCGGAGGCCTGCGCCGGAGTGCCAATGGCGGACGCCAGGCTCAGAGCCATCACGCCGGAGAGCGCCAGCCCCAGGGTCTTCTTCACTGTCCGTCCCCTTCTCATCGGACGAAGTAACCATTGCCCCCAGGAACTTCACCTCGCTACCCTTCGCGTAAAGTCAACTACAGATAGTAATTTCCCTAGCTCATTACCCCACTGTGTGACGAGTCCCCCCATAACCCCCAGGTGCTTCGCCGCGGGCGGCTCTTGCCTGCTCAGCACCGGTCCCGCTTGCACTCGACGGGGGAGAGTGCTAGACAATGGTTAGCACTCTCCCCGTGAGAGTGATAACTCTGCAGAACTTTCTGGGTCGGGACGACGAGGTCTCGCCGCCGCGGCACACATGGGGCCGCGGGAACGGCGCGGCCGTCCGTCGCGGGCGTCTGCCCGATCCGCCATGTTCCGTATCCACTCCATCCAAGGAGGATCTGGAGCCTATGGCTGCCAAGATGATCGCGTTCAACGAGGAGGCCCGGCGCGGTCTCGAGCGTGGCATGAACCAGCTGGCCGACGCCGTCAAGGTGACCCTCGGTCCCAAGGGCCGCAACGTCGTGCTCGAGAAGAAGTGGGGCGCCCCCACGATCACCAACGATGGCGTGTCCATCGCCAAGGAGATCGAGCTCGAGGACCCGTGGGAGAAGATCGGCGCCGAGCTGGTCAAGGAAGTCGCCAAGAAGACCGACGACGTCGCCGGTGACGGCACCACCACGGCCACCGTGCTGGCGCAGGCTCTGGTCCGCGAGGGCCTCCGCAACGTCGCCGCGGGCGCCAACCCGATGTCCCTGAAGAAGGGCATCGAGTCGGCCGTCGCCGCCGTCTCCGAGCAGCTCTCCCAGCTGTCCAAGGACGTGGAGACCAAGGAGCAGATCGCCTCCACCGCCTCCATCTCCGCCGCCGACACCGAGATCGGCGCCCTCATCGCCGAGGCCATGGACAAGGTCGGCAAGGAAGGCGTCATCACCGTCGAGGAGAGCAACGCCTTCGGCCTGGAGCTCGAGCTCACCGAGGGCATGCGCTTCGACAAGGGCTACATCTCGCCCTACTTCGTGACCGACCCCGAGCGCATGGAAGCGGTCCTGGAGGACCCCTACATCCTCATCGTCGGCGGCAAGGCCTCCTCCAACAAGGACCTTCTGCCGGTGCTCGAGCAGGTCATGCAGGCCGGCAAGCCGCTGCTGATCATCGCCGAGGACGTCGAGGGCGAGGCCCTGGCCACCCTGGTCGTCAACAAGATCCGCGGCATCTTCAAGTCCGTCGCCGTCAAGGCCCCGGGCTTCGGTGACCGCCGCAAGGCCATGCTCGGCGACATCGCCGTGCTGACCGGCGGCCAGGTCATCACCGAGGAGGTCGGCCTCAAGCTCGACTCCGTCACCCTGGAGCAGCTGGGCCGCGCCCGCAAGGTCGTCATCGCCAAGGACGAGACCACCATCGTCGAGGGTGCCGGCGACGCCGGTGAGATCCAGGGCCGGGTCAACCAGATCCGCACCGAGATCGACAACACCGACTCCGACTACGACCGCGAGAAGCTCCAGGAGCGCCTGGCCAAGCTCGCGGGCGGTGTCGCGGTCATCAAGGCCGGCGCCGCCACCGAGGTGGAGCTCAAGGAGCGCAAGCACCGCATCGAGGACGCCGTTCGCAACGCGAAGGCGGCCGTCGAAGAGGGCATCGTCCCCGGCGGTGGCGTCGCACTGCTGCAGGCCTCCGTCTCCGCGTTCGACAAGCTGGACCTGTCGGGCGACGAGGCCACCGGTGCCGCGATCGTCAAGAAGGCGCTCGAGGAGCCGATCAAGCAGATCGCCGTCAACGCCGGCCTCGAGGGCGGCGTCGTGGTGGAGAAGGTCCGCTCGCTCCCCGCGGGCCAGGGCCTGAACGCCGCCACCGGCGACTACGTCGACATGTTCGCCGAGGGCATCATCGACCCGGCGAAGGTCACCCGGTCCGCGCTGCAGAACGCCGCCTCCATCGCGGCCCTGTTCCTGACCACCGAGGCCGTCATCGCCGAGAAGCCGGAGAAGAACCCGGCTCCGGCGGGCATGCCCGACGCGGGCGGCATGGACTTCTGATCCACGCCTGACAGGCTTCACCGCTTCACCGCAAAGGGCGGTCTCCTCCGGGAGGCCGCCCTTTCGGCCTTTCTCCGGCGGGGTGTACCTGGATACACCCTTGCCGGGCACTCACCTCCAGCGTGCGGAGCCGTGCGGCACGGAATCGTCGATGCCATGCGAATGGACTCCCCGGACAAGCGAATCCTCACCGTTTTCCTGGTCACGGCTTTTCTCGGCGCGGGTGCGCTCGGGGCGGCCCAGGCCCTGACACCGCTCTCGCCCGACCTGCTCACGCTCAACCAGTTCGGGCCCGCGGTCGGGGTCGGCTCGGTCGCGCTGCTGTGGCCGGCCCGGGTGCGCGTCCTCCTGGCGGGCGCGGTGTCCGGTCGGGGTGCGGGGGCGGGGCGCGGCGGGCTCCTGCTGGCGGCCGCTCCGCTGATCGTCGTGTCGGCCGCCGCGGTGTGCGCGGCGCTGGGCGGGGAGGCGGCCGCCGCCCTGCCGTACTCCCCGTTCGCGCTGCTCGTCGTGGCGCAGTTCGCCGGGGCGTGCGGGGAGGAGATCGGCTGGCGCTGCCTGATGCAGCCGCTGCTCGGCGAGCGGTTCGGCACCCTGGCGGCCGCCGTCATGGTCGGTCTGGTCTGGGGCGCGTGGCACGTCCAGGTCTTCGCCGGACATCCCGCGTACGCCGCCGCGTTCGTCGTGATGGCCGTGGCGCTTTCGGTCGTGATGGCGGTGGCGCTGGACGGCATGGGGGCGCCCCGGCTGCTGTTTGCCGGTGGTTTCCACGCTCTGGTAAACCTCGGGATGGCGGTGGCGATGAACGAGGAGGCGGGCGAGGTGCTTCCGATGTCCGCGCTGGCGGTGGCGGCCACTTTCGCGGCGTTCCTGTGGATCGCGGGCCGCCGGGAGACGCGCACGGGCCGCGGAGCGCGTACGTCCGGTGCCGTGGCGGCGGGCGATGCCCGTTAGCCGTCCGGCTCCCGCGGCCCTCGCCGGATGCCTGCGGACGAGCCTGCACGCCATCGCGGCGGGATACGCCGGATCGGTCGTGACGCTCGTTCTCCTCCTCCTGCCCCTGGGCGTCGGGTTCCCGCTGCTGCCTCCCGCCGCGCGGTTTCTGCGCGCCCGCTCCGACGCCGCGCGGGCGCGGACGGCCCGCAGGACGGGGGAGACGCTCGCCGAACCGGATCCGCTGCCGGACGAGGAAGGCGCGGGCGTCCGGCGCCGTGCCCACCTGATCCTCACCGACCAGGGATTCTGGCGTGATCTGGAATGGGCGTGGCTGGAGCCCTGGGCGGGCGGCCTCCCCACCGGTCTCCCCCCGGCCCTCGTCGGCTACGGCGCGACGGGCGTGCTGCTGCAGCCGATCTTCTGGTGGTTCCTCGACCAGGACTCCTACGCGTACTTCCCCGTGCACAGCACCGCGATGACGGGGGTGACGGTACTGATCGGGCTCCTGCTCACGGCCGCGGGCGCGCTCACCGCGCCGGCCGCGCTGGCCCTGCACGAGCGGTGGAGCCGCGCCATGCTCGCCGCGCCGCGCAGCACCCGGCTCGAACGCCGGGTCGTGCGGCTGTCCGACACCCGGGCCCAGGCGCTGGACGCGCAGGACGCCGAGCTGCGGCGCATCGAACGCGACCTGCACGACGGCGCGCAGGCCCGGCTCGTCTCCCTGGGCATGACGCTCGACCGCGCCACCCGGCTGCTGGACAGCGACCCCGACCACGCCCGTGAGCTCCTGGCCGACGTCGGCCGCAGCTCCCAGCAGGCGCTGGCGGAACTGCGCGACCTCGTCCACGGCGTCCACCCGCCGGTGCTCGCCGACCGGGGGCTCGGCGACGCCGTCCGCTCCCTGGCGCTGGACAGCTTCCTGGACGTCCATGTCGAAGCCGACCTGCCGGGAAGGCTGCCTTCCCCGGTGGAGGCCGCCGCCTACTTCGGGGTGAGCGAGGCGCTGGCGAACGCCGTCAAGCACTCCGGCGCCCGCGAAGTGCGGATCACGCTGCGCCATGAGGCCGGCCTGCTGCGCGTCACCGTGACCGACGACGGCCGCGGCGGCGCCGACCCGGCCCGCGGCACGGGACTGGCCGGCGTCCGGCGCAGGCTGGACGGCTTCGACGGCACGCTCGCGGTGACGAGCCCGCCGGGCGGGCCGACGTGCGTGGTGCTGGAGGTCCCGTGCGCGTAGTCCTGGCCGAGGACCTCTTCCTCCTGCGCGACGGGCTGGCCCGCACCCTCCGGGACGAGGGGCACGAGGTCGTCGAGGTCGACAACGGCCCCGGACTGCTGCGGGCCCTGCTCGCCGAGGACGCCGAGGCGGCGGTCGTCGACGTCCGGCTGCCGCCGACCTTCACCGACGAGGGCCTCCAGGCCGCCCTGGAGGCGCGCCGCCGAAGGCCCGGCTTCCCCGTGCTCGTGCTCTCCCAGTACGTCGACTCGCTGTACGCCGGGGAACTGCTGGCCGGAGGCGAGGGCGGGGTGGGCTACCTCCTCAAGGACCGGGTCACGAACACCGAGCAGTTCCTCGGCGGCCTGCGCACGGTCGCGGCGGGCGGGACGGTGATGGACCCGCAGGTCATCGCCAGGATGCTCGCGCGCAACGAGGCGCGGGGGACCATCGGCGCCCTCACCCCGCGCGAACGCGACGTGCTGGGCCTGATGGCCGAGGGCAGGTCCAACGCGGCGGTCGCGGCGACCCTGCACATCAGCGAGAGCGCCGTCGCCAAGCACACCGCGAACATCTTCGACAAGCTGGGCATCGCGCCGTCCGCCGAGGACAACCGGCGGGTCCTGGCGGTCCTGGCCCATCTCAGGCGCTGACCCACCGCCCGTGCGGAATTAATTCCATTGCGGCGAGGCCGCCGTATGAGGCAGAGTTCGGGTCGTCGGCAGAACGAAAGTCTCGCGGAGAGGAGCAGCGAATGGAATGCACATCCCGGCGGCGCCGGCGAAGAAAGCCTTCCTTCGGAATGCGCCTCGCCGAAGGCGGGCACGTTCCGCACTGAACTTCCTCTTGGTGCGCAGGCAGCGGTTACTTCTTCGGTCCATCGGTCGCGGGTTCGAGTCCCGCCCGGCCCGCAAGGTCCGGTAGCTCAGACGGCAGAGCAATGGAAACGTACCGCCGCCGACCCTGATCTCAAGAGGAACCGCCCGGTGCGCAGAGGACGGCTACTTCCACTGTTAATGGAGAGGTTGCGGGTTCGAGTCCCGTCCGGTCCACGAGGGTCGGTAGCTCAAACGGATAGAGCGCTTAAAAACCGTCTTCGCCCTGATCTCGGGCTCCCCCCTTTTTTCCTTCCGGTGCGCAGGCCGGAGCTACTTCGGTTCGACTCCGCACGGCCCCGAATCTTTCCGGCAGGGGCGATTTCTTCGGCCACCCTGATCTCGGGAGAAACCCATGAGCAAGTTCAACCGCGCCGGCCGCTTCGCGACCAGCCCCGTCAGGGGGGTCCGGGGCGGCACCACGCACGAGGGCGGCCCCGGCCACGCCCGGGACGCCAAGAGCGAGCTGTTCGTCCTCGCGGTCGCCAACATGGTCGGCGAGCAGACCTTCTACGAGACCGCCGACGACCGCGACGCGCGCTTCCGCACCCTCGTCGGCGAGGTCGCGCTCACCGACCCCGCCTGGCTCACCCGCATGATCGGCTGGCTCCGCGGCGACGCGGGCATGCGCTCGGCGTCCGTGGTCGCGGCGGCCGAGGCCGTCATGTCGCGGCTGTGCGCGTCCCTCGACGGCGGCAACCGGCAGCTCATCGACGCCGCGCTGCGCCGGGCGGACGAGCCCGGCGAGCTGCTCGCCTACTGGACCGGCCGGTACGGCCGCGGCATCCCCAAGCCCGTCAAGCGCGGCATCGGCGACGCCGTGCGCCGCCTCTACGACGAGCGCTCCCTGGCCAAGTACGACTCCGGGACGTCCCGGTCCGCACCGCGGCGGAGCGAGGACCGGTCCTCGGGGACCTCCTCCAGAAGGTTCCGTTTCGGCGACGTGCTCGAACTGACCCACCCGAAGCCGGCCTCGGCCGTCCAGGGCGACCTGTTCAAGCACGCCATCGACCGGCGCCACGACCGCGACGAGGCGGTCCCCGCCTCGCTGAAGGTGCTGCGCGCCCGCGCCGAGCTGCTGGAGCTCCCGGTGGCCGAGCGCCGCGAGCTGTTCTCCCGCCCCGGCGCGGTGGAGCGGCTCAAGGCCGCGGGCATGACGTGGGAGTCCGTCGCGGGCTGGCTCCAGGGCCCGCTCGACGCGCCGGTCTGGGAGGCGCTGATCCCGTCCATGGGGTACTTCGCGCTGCTGCGCAACCTGCGCAACTTCGACCGGGCCGGTGTCTCGGACGAGGCGGCGGAGCGCGTCGCGGAGCGGCTGGTCTCCGGGGCGGCGGGCTCGCGCGTGCTGCCGATGCGCTACCTGTCGGCGTACCGCGCGGTGTCCTCCGACCGGTGGGCGCGGCCGCTGTCGCGGGCACTGGACGCCTCGCTGGCCCACGTGCCCTCCCTCGGCGGGCGGACCCTGATCCTGGTGGACCGTTCGGGCTCGATGTTCTTCACCCAGTCGGAGCGGTCGCAGCTGTCCTACGCCGACACCGCCGCCGTCTTCGGCACGGGCCTGGCGCTGCGCGCCGAGCGGGCCGACCTGGTGGAGTTCGGCAGCACGCACCGCCGGATCGAGGTGCGGCGCGGCGACTCGGTGCTGAAGACCGTCGAGAGGTTCGGCTCCCTCGGCGGCACCGAGACCGCGGCGGCGGTCCGCGCCCACTACCGGGGGCACGACCGCGTCGTGATCGTCACCGACGAGCAGGTCTGGGCCGGCCACAGGGGCGCCGACCCGACGGCGGGGGTCCCGGCGAAGGTCCCGGTCTACACCTGGAACCTCGTCGGCTACCGGCACGGCCACGGCCCGTCGGGCACCGCGAACCGCCACACCTTCGCGGGCCTGTCCGACCACGGCTTCGCCATGATCCCGCTCCTGGAGCGGGGCCGCGACGCCCCCTGGCCGTTCTGACCGGACCGGCCGGTCGACCCGGGCCCGGGCGAGCCCCCACTCGCCCGGGCCCACCCTCCCCACCCGACGGCATTCCCTGCGCAGAACGGCTCCGCCCCGCGTTCCCGGGACTCCGCCGATCCCGGATCCCCGCGGGCGGCTTCCCCGTTCAGATCGACAGCGGTGTGACCCGCAGCGCCCGGAAGTCGCAGCCGTCCTGGGGGCCGGGCTCCCAGCCGTGGAGCACGACCTCCGTGCCGGGAACCAGCGTGCGGTACCCGGGCATCTCGATGACGGCGAACATGACGAAGCAGCCGCCCGGCGTCTCGGGCGCGTCCACCACGCCCCATCCCTCTTCGCCGTGCCACTCGCGGACCCGGGCGATCACGGGCGACGGCCGGCGGGCGGGGCCGCTCTTTCGTTCGGGGGCGGATCTTCTCCGCTTGGGCATGGACGTCCTTTCGGCGGGGGCGGGGGTCAGCGGTCGAGAAGGCCGTGGGAGAGCGCCAGGTCGAGGGCGGCCGCGGAGGCGGGGGCCAGGAGCCCGCGGTCGGCGGGGGAGACGAGGAGGAGCTCGTCGATCTCGGCCGACGGGTGGAGCGGGCCCGTGTAGGGCGCGGTGAAGCAGACCATGCGGACGGACGTGTAGCGCGGCTGGTCGTGGGGTTCGGTGACGACGGTGCCGAGCGGGGTGAAGTCCTCCGGGGACAGGACCGGGCCGAGTTCCTCCGCCACCTCGCGGGCGACGGCCTCGGCGGGGGACTCGCCGGGCTCGGTCTTCCCGCCCGGGAGGTAGAGCAGGTCCCGGCCCCGCGCACGTACCGTGAGCAGGCGTTTCTCGCGGACGTGGATCCAGGCGACGACGTCGAGTTCCATGCGTTCATTCTCTCCGGGTGCGCCAGTTTGACGTTCCCCGCGTCCGGGCATAAGTTTCTCTTCGCCCCGCCGGGAGCGGGCCGCAACGAGGGAGACCGAGGGGCGGCCGGACGGAGGGGAACCCCAGAGCAACCCGATGAGGGCCTGGTTCGCCATGCCTGAAATGGGACGAACGGGACGGAGTTTGACACTCCGGACAGAGTCGCTAAGCTGGAAGGGTTGCACCGCAAAGGGAACGCAAGTGACCAGAGCGGGGCAGGGCGGGACGGAAGTTGACAAACTTCCCCGGCCTGGTAAGTTAGAAGGGTTGCTCCGGAGGAAGGCCGAAAGGCCGGACGAACGAGCGAGTCCGTTTCTTGAGAACTCAACAGCGTGCTAAAAGTCAGTGCCAAATAAAAGGCCAGGACTTGTTCCTGGT
>NZ_BAAAHH010000047.1:0-45066 GCF_039525175.1 Actinocorallia libanotica | reverse complement strand
GGGGGGGGGGGGGGGGGGGGGGGGGGGGGGGGGGGGGGGGGGGGGGGGGGGGGGGGGGGGCGGGGGGGGGGGGGGGCGGCGGCGCGGTGGAGGAGCCCGCCGCGGCGGCGGGCGCGCCGGCGGCGGGGCGGGCGTGCTTGCGGACCGGGGGCTTGCCGGCGGCGTCCTCGACCATCTTCTCCAGCGGGCCCGCCTCGTTCTCGGCGCGGAGCAGGGCGCTGAGGGTGTGGCTGATCTCGGTGAGGCGCTGCAGCGCGTTGGAGTGGTTCTTGGTGACGTGGTCGAGGCGTTCGGTGGCGTCCTCGTTGATGACGCCGGCGCGGCGCTCGGCCTGGGTGAGGGTGCGCTCGGCCTCCAGGCGCGCCCCGGTCACGGTCTGCTCGGCCTCGTGCTTGGCGGCGGTGAGCACCTTCTCGGCCTCGTTCTTGGCCGCGTTGAGCACCTGGGCCGCCTTCTCCTGCGCCGCGGCGACGTCCCGCTCGGCCTGCCCCCGGGCCTCGTCGATGATGCGCTTGGACTCGCGGTCGGCGTCGCCGCGGATCTGCTGGCCGGTGCGCTCGGCCTCGGCGACCTTCTCCTTGGCCTCGTCCTCGGCCAGGTTGATGATCTGGCGGAGCCGCTCGCTGAGGTCGTCCCCGGTGGGGCGGCGCGCCTCGCGCACCTCCGCCATCTCCCTGCGCGTGCGCTCCACGTCGTCCAGGGACCGCTGCAGCCGCGCCTCGAGGTCCCGGATCTGGTTCTGGTAGCGGATGATCATTTCGTCGACCTGGCGGCGGTTGTAACCGCGCATCACGATCTCGAACTGCTCTTCCTTGAGGAGATTGGGGAGGATCTCTGTCTCGTTGCTCATGGTGCCTCAGGGGATCGGCCCCGTGACCGGGGGCTGCTGATGGTTCCGAAGGGGCAGGGATTGACCCCTGATTGCGGGACGTCAGAACCGACTCTGGTCCGGTTCGGCCTGACCGCGCAACCGGAACGACGGTTCTCGCGGGAATTGGGCGGATGTCCGTTCGCGTCGAGCCCGGCCGAGACGCCGTCGCGTCAAAGAGACAGAATACGGTTCATGACGTTCTTGGGCGCACTTGGCGCATACCAGCCTGAAGTTCACCCCACCGCGTGGATCGCCCCGGGCGCCGTGGTGGTCGGCAAGGTCACCCTCGGCCGCGATTCCAGCGTCTGGTACGGCTCGGTCCTGCGGGCCGACGAGGAGGAAGTGATCGTCGGGGACGAGTGCAACATTCAGGACCTGTCTTGCATCCACGCCGATCCCGGCCTGCCCACCATCCTGGAGGACGGGGTGACGCTCGGGCACAAGGCGATGGTCCACGGCGCGCACGTGGAGACCGGCTCCCTCATCGGCATCGGCGCGATCGTCCTCAACGGCGCGCGGATCGGCGCGCGCACCCTGGTGGCCGCGGGAGCCCTGGTCACCCCGGGCAAGCGCTTCCCCTCCGGGGTGCTGGTCGCCGGCGCGCCCGCGACGGTCAAGCGGGAATTGAACGAGAACGACCTGGCGAGCCTGGAGCTCACCGCCGCCGCGTACGTGCAGAAGGCCAAGCAGCACAGCCAGGCCGAATGGAAGTGACCGGCAGGACTCGCAGAAAACCGCTGGCTCGCTGAAGAACCGTGTCAATTACCATGTCCGGGTGGCATGGGGACCGGGTGATTCGCGGCAGGAAGACCTCTTCGACGCCGCCGAGCGCGAGATCAAGGCGGTGGTCTCCGCGAGCTGGTGGCCCACCGCACAGGCCGAGCAGCGCGAACACGCCGTAGCCGGCCGCGTCATCGAGCTGCCCGACGCCACCCAGTGGCTCTTCGGCGCCTGGGCGCGCTGGTACCGCAAGCACCCGGGCGACAACCAGTGGTACCTGTGCCCGCCGCCGTACGCCTCCTCCGTCCGGCGGTCGGGCCGTACCGCCGACGGGGTGTCCGGGCTGCCCCCGCACGTCATCCCGCTCGGACCCGACTTCGAGGCGGCCGCGCCCGCCGCGCTGCCGTTCATCGGCGCCGACCTGTCGCCCCTGACCGCGCGGATCCGCGCCACCGTGGAGTCCGCGGCGGCGCTGCCGCCGGGCGACTTCCCCAGGCCGGAGAACCCGCCGCGCTGGCTCGCCGAGTTCGCCCCGGCCGCGCCCAACACGGTGGCGGCCTGCTGGGGCGTGATGCTGTGGTGCGCCTCGGCGCCCGTCTTCGACGCCCAGCGGGACCCCGACCTGCTCGCCCTGTGGGAGCCCTACCGCGCCGCGCCGCTGCCCCGCATCGAGGGGCCGCGCTGGCTGACCCCGCCGACGCTGGAGGAGCTCGTCTCCCTGTACGCCGAGCGGCTGCGCGCCCACCAGGTCCAGGCCGCGGTGGTGATCCTGCGCACCATGTGGGCGACGGCCTCCGCGCTGCGCGACGAGCCGCGGTTCACCGCCCGCGCCGACGCGCTGCTGGCCATCCTCAACGCCACGCTCGCCGACCCCCAGCAGGACTACGGCGCGCTGCCGCACGGCGACGCGGCGGTCGCCCAGCTGTGGGTCACCCGCTGCCCGCCGAACCTCAGCCCGGGCCTGCGCGCCGAGAGCTCGCCGGGCGACGGGTTCCGCCACCTCTTCTACGACCTGGCGCACTGCCTGGTGCCGGCGGCCGGCGAGCCGGGCGACCCCACGTTCGTGGAGCCCCGGCTGATCGCGGCCGCGCTGCTCGCCGCCGACCTGGCGATCGTCCGCCAGGACCTGGTCACCGAGGTCACCCGCTGGCTGGACCCGGAGCTGCGCTTCACCGCCCAGGCGATGATCACCCAGCCGGGCCACCCGCTGCGCCGCAGGTTCTGGCCGATCGACCAGCGGCTGCCGCCGCAGCTGCGCGACGGCACCGCGGCGGGCCGCGAGGAGCTGCTGGCCGTCCTCTACGCGGTGGCGCTGGGCTGGTGCCGGCTCGGCGGCGGCATCCCCGCCCGCCCGCGCGGCTTCCCCGCGCCGGTCGCGGTGCTGGCCGAGCTGATCGGCCTGGAGCGGGCCACCGCCACCACCCCGGCCACGCCGCCGCCCCCTCCGCCCCAGCAGTGGGGCGCGCTCCAGCAGGGCGCACCGCAGCAGGGCATGCCGCAGCAGGGTGCGCTCCAGCAGGGTGCGCCGCAACAGGGCATGCCCCATCCCGGCGCGTCCCAGCAGGGCGCGCCGCAGCAGGCGCCGCAGCAGTGGGGCGCGCAGCAGCCGCCCGTCCCGCCGGGGCCCCAGCAGCAGGCCCCGCAGCAGCAGCCCGTCCAGGGACAGCCGTGGGGCACCCAGCCGCCCGGACAGCACACCGCCCGCGCCGAGTTCGGCCCGGACGGGCAGCTCGTCCTGCCCGGCCAGGACGCCCGGCCCGCCGACGCCGGGGCTCCGGGGGAGCAGGCGCAGTTCGCCCAGCAGGACGCGCCGTACCAGACGGGCCCCCGGCGTCCGGCGGCCCAGCGCGGCCCCACCGCCGTCGAGCTGGCCCAGCAGGCGGGCAAGGCGTTCGGCAAGGCCTGGGACCGCGCGCGCAAGCTCGGCGGACGGCTCCTGGGCGGCGGCCCGCAGGCCGACGTGCGCTCCACCGGCCCGCTGGGCTTCGACCGGCCGGACGGCCCCCGCCAGCCGCCGATGCCCGCTCTGGGCGGGGAGGCGCCCGCCCAGAGCGGGCCCCCGGTGCCCGAGCACGGCACCCGCATCATGTCCGAGACCATGGTCGGCGACTTCCTGGACTACGCGCCGCTGCCGTCCCGGCCCGTCGACGACATCGCCCCGCCGGCGCGGACGCCCGGCGAGGTGCCGACGGTGACCCGCCGCGGCGTCACGTTCGTCCACGGCTCCGAGGACGACGCCGCCGCCTTCCTCGACGCCCTGCCGGTCCCCGGCATCGCCTTCGAGGCCACCCAGATCGCCCGGCGCCCCGGCCCCTCCGCGTCCGGCCCCCCGGCCACCATGCTCGACCAGAGCGCCGCCGCGCTCCTGGAGGCCGCGGGCGCCCCCGCCTCCTTCGACCCGCAGGCCACGATGCTCGACCCGGGCACGGGCGCCGCCGCGGAGGACTCCACACTCCCCGACCAGGGCTTCGACCCCCAGGCCACGATGCTCGACCAGGGCGCCGGGCGCCCGGCGTCCCCGCACGGTCCGGGCCGGGCCGGGACGCCTCCGGTGGACCCGCACGCCACGATGCTCGACCAGGGCGCCGGAGGTCCGGCGTCCCCGCACGGCCCGGCACAGGGCCGGGGCGCCGGGGGTCCGGGGCAGGGCGGGGCGCCTCCGGTGGACCCGTACGCGACGATGCTCGACCAGGGAGCGGTCCGGCCGAGGGAGCCGCAGGGCCAAGGCGGCGGACGGCCGGTGGACCCGCACGCCACGATGCTCGACCAGGGCGCCGGGCGCCCCGTGGATCCACACGGGACGGTGCCGGGCGGGCCTGCGGGGCCCGCCGCGGTCTCGGTGCTGCTGGTGGGCGCGCCGCACACCGGGCAGCGCCGGTTCGCGCGGATGATCGCGGGTGTCGTCGGCGACGGGCGGCTGCGCGTCGTCGATGCCGAGGAGCTGCGCGGCCTGGCGCTGGAGCGGCTGGCCACGGTGTTCGACGAGGGCGGGCCGGGAGCCCCCGTCCTGCTGCTGGAGCGGCTGGACGCGGCGCTGCTGGACTCGCCCGATCCGCAGGTCTTCCTGCGGACGCTGCGCACGGTGCGGACCAGGGCGCGGGTGCCGATGGTCACCACCTGCGACCCGCGGTCGTTCCGGCGCTTCGCCCAGGAGCACCCGGAGCTGGAGCGCGTCTTCCGCGTCTTCCACCTTCCGGAGCTGCGGGACGTCGAGGAGCGCACCACCCTGCTGCGGGTGCTGGCCGACGAGCGGCGCGCCTCGCTGGACACCGTCGCCTGGGACACCGCGCGGGAGGACCTCGCCCGGCTGCGCGGCCCCGGCGACCTGACCGGCGCCCGGCTCGTCGAGGCCTACCTGGACCGGGCCCACCAGCGCGCGCTGGGCAGGGGCGGCGGCGCCCGGGACCGGGTCGTGCTCCAGGCCGCGGACTTCGCGGGGGTGCCCGAGACGATCGAGCCCGCGCTGCGCCCCGCCGGAGACGTCGACGGCTACCTGGAGACCCTGCACCAGATGATCGGCCTGGCGGAGGTCAAGGCCGAGGTGGACCGGCTGGCGGCCGAGGCCGACACCCCGGTCAACCTGGTCTTCGAGGGCCCGCCGGGGACGGGCAAGGCCACCGTCGCCGGGATCATCGGCGGCATCTTCGGCGCGCTGGGCGTGCTGCCGTCCGGGCACCTCATCCAGTGCCGGCCCGAGCACCTGCTGGGCCGCGACGGGCTGGAGACGGAGCTGCGGACCGCCGCGATGGTGCAGCAGGCCGAGGGCGGCCTGCTCCTGGTGCAGCGGGCCGAGGAGCTCACCCCCGAGGCGGTCGCGGAGCTGTTCCGCGGCTTCCGCGAGCATCCGTACCAGCTGGTGCTGACGGGCCGCGACCTCGGCGGCTTCCTGCGCGCCAACCCCGACATCGAGGCGACCTTCGTGAAGCTGGACTTCGTCCCGCCGACCGACCGGGAGCTGGTGCAGCTGTTCACCAAGCTCGCCGAGGCCAAGCTGTACGTGGTGGAGGAGGAACTGCGGGTCGAGCTGATGACCCGGATCGCCCGGTCGCGGGAGGACGAGGAGTTCGCCTACGGGCGGACGGTCCAGCGGTGGTTCGACGAGACCGTGGCGCGCCAGGCGCGGCGGCTGGCCGGGCTGGTCGGCGCGGACGCCATGACGGCGGCCCGGCTGACCACCCGCGACCTGCCCGAATCCAACCTGGAACGCGTGCTGGGCGAGCTGAACCAGACCCTGAGGGGCGGTCCGGAGCACTGATTCCGGGGGGTTCCGCGGGGGTCACCGAATAGTCCTCGGGTAGCCCGCATGGGTCATGGGCACCTTGACGACCGGCCAGTAGCCTGTACGCGGGTGTTGTGGGGCCGGATGAATGCCGGATGAACGGAGGTGGACGCGGTGCGCCTTTCGGAACTCGATCGACGTCTGCACGACGACGTGGCACTCGGTGAGATCGAACTGTACGCGGAGCTGCTGAGCGCGGTCGCGACCGCGGAGCGCTCGCTCACCGAGGCCGAGATCGACATCGTGCTCGGTGTGAGCCCTGAGCCTGTCTACGACTGACCGGCGACAGAACATGCCGCCAGGCCCGTCCGGAGGACCGGACGGGCCTGGCGCGGCTTCCGGGGAGCGCCCCGGGTGCCTCAGACCCCGAAGAGGCGGAGCACGGTGAAGACCAGCGCCGCCATCAGGCCGGCGGCCGGCAGCGTCAGCACCCACGCCATGAGGATGTTGCCCGCGACCCCCCAGCGCACCGCCGACAGCCGCTTGGTCGCGCCCACTCCCATGATCGCCGAGGAGATCACGTGGGTGGTGGAGATCGGCGCGTGGAACCCGATGGCCGCGATGTAGAGGATGGACGAGGCGGTGGCCTCGGCCGCGAAGCCCTTCGGCGGGTCGAGCTCGATCACCTTGCGGCCCAGCGTGCGCATGATGCGCCAGCCGCCCGCGTACGTGCCCAGCGACAGCGCCGACGCGCTGACGAAGATGACCCAGACCGGCACGTGGTCGGCGTGCGCCTGGTGCCCGGTGGCCACCAGCGCCAGCACGATCACGCCCATGGTCTTCTGCGCGTCCTGCAGGCCGTGCCCGAACGCCATGGCGGCGGCCGAGGCGGACTGCGCGATGCGGAAGCCGCGGCTGACCCGCGCGGGCTTGGCCCGCCGGAACAGCCACAGGATGATCACCATGAAGAGGTAGCCCAGCAGGAAGCCGGCGAAGGGGGAGACGATCATCGGGATGACGACCTTCTCCAGCACCTTGTCCCAGCCGACCGTGGTGGCGGCGGCCACGCCCGCGCCGACCAGCCCGCCGATCAGCGCGTGGGACGAGGAGGAGGGCAGCCCGAACCACCAGGTGATGAGGTTCCAGATGATCGCGCCGGCCAGCGCGGCGAACACCACGGCCAGACCGCTGAGCCCCGTCAGGTCGGGCAGGATGTCGGCGATGGTCTTGGCGACGCCGACGCCGACGAACGCGCCGAGCAGGTTCATGATCGCGGCCATCAGCAGCGCCGCCCGCGGTGTCAGCGCCCGGGTGGACACCGAGGTGGCGATGGCGTTGGCCGCGTCGTGGAAGCCGTTGGTGTAGTCGAAGCCGAGGGCGATCCCGACCACGGCCACCAGGGCGAAGGTCTCCACCGAGGGACCCAGCGCCCAGATGGTGACGATGCCGGCGATCAGCGCGACCGCCCCGCCGCCCGCCGAGACGTAGGTGCTCAGCCGGTTCTGCTTCTGCTGGGGCCGGTCCAGGTCGCGCTCGACCTGCACGGAGTCGATCAGCTTCTGCGGTCCCTCAGCGGTCATGATTCCTTGACCGCGATGGTCTCGATGGTGTTGGCGACTTGCTCGAACGCGTCGGCCGCGTCCTCCAGGCGGTCGATGACCTCCTTGAGCTTCATCACCTCCAGCGGTTCGTAGTCGCCGCCGAAGAGGTGGGCCAGCAGCTTGCGGTAGATCCGGTCGCCCTGGTTCTCCAGCCGGTTGATCTCGATCCAGTACTCGTTGAGCTCGCGCATCGCCTTGAGCCGGGGCATCGCCTCGGCGGTCAGCTCGGCGGCACGTTCCAGGATCTCCACCTGCCGCACGACATCCGGTGGCAGCGTCTGGATCTTGTAGAGGACGACCAGTTCGGCGGCCTCCTCCATGTAGTCCATGACGTCGTCGAGGCGGGATGCCAGGTCGTAGATGTCCTCCCGGTCGAACGGAGTGATGAAGCTCTCGTTGAGCCGGTGCATGATCGCGTGGGTGCATTCGTCGCCGGCGTGTTCGCAGGCGCGCATCTTCTCCGCGATGGCTTCCCGGTCTGTGCCGTCGCTGATGAGCTCCACGAGCAGCTGGGCTCCAGTGACGATGTTGTTCGCGGAATCAGCGAACAAGTCGTAGAAGCCGTCTTCACGCGGTGTGAGACGCAATCGCACGTTTCTCTCCTAGTGCGGGAACTATCCGCAGCGATCGTAGGTGCAGTTCACCCGTATGACGAACTTTCACCTGAGTTTTTCCGGCGAGTCATCACCCACACTTCTGATGGTTACCGTCGAGCTCCCCCCGTACACCCTGGAGCCTCCCGGCCACGCGCGCAGAGCCCCCCACCCGGGGGTGGGGGGCCCTGTGAGCGCTTCGCCGGGTCCGGCCCGCCGAACGGTCGCGGCGGGGGGCGGCCGGGCCGTCCTGGACGATTCGGCGGCCGTCCAGGACGGTGGTGTCAGCCGAAACGACCAGTGATGTAGTCCTCTGTCGCTTTCTCCGAGGGATTGGTGAAGATCTTCGAGGTCTCGTCCAGCTCGATGAGCCTGCCCGGCTTGCCGGTGCCCGCGATGTTGAAGAAGGCCGTGCGGTCGGAGACGCGGGCGGCCTGCTGCATGTTGTGGGTCACGATGACGATCGTGTACTGCGACTTGAGCTGGGCGATGAGGTCCTCGATCGCCAGGGTGGAGATGGGGTCGAGCGCCGAGCAGGGCTCGTCCATCAGGAGCACCTGCGGCTGGACCGCGATGGCGCGGGCGATGCACAGCCGCTGCTGCTGGCCGCCCGACAGGCCCGCCCCCGGCTTGTCCAGCCGGTCCTTGACCTCGTTCCACAGGTTGGCGCCCTTGAGGGAGCCCTCCACGATGCCGTCGAGCTCGCTCCTGCGCTTGACGCCGTTGAGCTTCAGGCCCGCCGCCACGTTGTCGTAGATGGACATCGTGGGGAACGGGTTGGGCCGCTGGAAGACCATGCCGACCACGCGGCGGACGGCGACCGGGTCGAGCTTCTCCCCGTAGAGGTCCTGCTGGTCGAGCATCACCTTGCCCTCGACGCGGGCGCCGGGGATGACCTCGTGCATGCGGTTGAGGGTGCGCAGGAACGTCGACTTGCCGCAGCCGGACGGGCCGATGAAGGCGGTGACCGAGCGGGGCTCGATCGTCATGGAGACGTTCTCGACGGCCAGGAAGCCGCCGTAGTAGGCGTTGAGGCCCGAGACCTCGATCCGCTTCGCCATGCTCTTGCTCCGTTCCTTCGCTTACCGGATCGAGGTCCTGCGGGCCAGGAGCCTGGCGCCGAGGTTGAGGACCATGATGATGAAGATGAGGGCCAGCGCCGCGCCCCACGCGCGGTCGACGGCCACCTGGTTGGGGTCGCCCGCCTGCTCCCAGATGTAGGTGGGCAGCGAGGACTGGGCGCCGTCGAACGGGTTGAAGTTGATGACCTTGGTGACCCAGATGGTCAGCAGCAGCGGCGCGGTCTCGCCCATGACGCGGGCGACGGCCAGCATGATGCCGGTGATGATGCCGGTGAACGCGGTGGGCAGCACCACCTTGGTGATCGTGCGCCAGCGCGGCACGCCCAGCGCGTAGGAGGCCTCGCGCAGGTCGTTCGGCACCAGCTTCAGCATCTCCTCCGCCGAGCGCACCACCGTGGGGATCATCAGGACGGCCAGGGCCAGCGCGCCGGCGAAGCCGGAGACCTCGAAGCCCAGCACCAGGATCCAGAAGGCCAGGATGAACAGGCCGGCCACGATGGACGGGATGCCCGTCATGACGTCGACGAAGAAGCTGATGACCTTCGACAGCCGGTTGCCCTGGCCGTACTCCACCAGGTAGACGGCGGTCAGCACGGCGACCGGGATGGAGATGGCGCTGGCCAGCGCCACCTGCTCCAGGGTGCCGACCATGGAGTGGTAGATGCCGCCGCCGGCGTCGCGGCCGCCGATGCCGTTCATCGACTTCAGGAAGAAGTCGGCGCCGAGGACCGAGACCCCCTCGGAGACGATCTTGTACAGCACGCTGGCCAGCGGGACGACCGCCAGCGCGAAGGCGGCGTAGACCGCGACGAGGACGATGTTGTCCTTGAGCCTGCGCAGGCCCGAGGTGGCCGGGACGGCCCCGCCGTCCGGGAGGCCGCCCGGCTTCGCCTTCAGGGTCGGGGCGCTCACACGAACTCCTTACGGCGCGCCACGATGGCCCGTGCCGCCATGTTGACCACCATCGTGATGACGAACAGCACCAGGCCCGAGGCGATGAGGGCGCTGCGGCCGATCTCCCCGGACTCGCCGAAGGTGCGGACGATGTTGGCGGCGAACGTGTTGCCGCCCGGCTCCAGGACCTGCCAGTTGATGCCCGCCACCGTGGACAGGACCAGGGCGATCGCGACGGTCTCGCCCAGCGCCCGGCCGAGGCCGAGCATCATCGCGCTGATCATGCCGGACCGGCCGTAGGGCAGGACCGACAGGCGGATGGTCTCCCAGCGGGTGGCGCCCAGCGCCTGCGCCGCCTCGATGTGCGCCGTCGGCACCTGGAGGAAGACCTCCCGGGTGATGGACGAGATGATCGGGAGGATCATGATCGCCAGGACCACCGAGCCGATGAACAGGGACTGGCCGCCGACGGCGTCGCCCGCGAACAGCGGGATCCAGCCCAGCGTGCCGTTGAGGAACTCCACCACGCCCTGGGAGTTGGTCACCAGGAAGTGCAGGCCCCACAGGCCGTAGATGATGCTCGGCACCGCGGCCAGCAGGTCCACCACGAAGCCCAGGCCCTCGGCCAGCCTGCGCGGCGCGTAGAAGCCGATGAACAGCGCGATGCCGATCGCGACCGGCGTCGCCATGACCAGCGCCATGGCCGCCGACATGACGGTGCCGAAGGCCAGTTGCGCCACGCCGAAGCGCGGCGGGTCGCCGTTGGCGTTCCACTCGGTGGTGGTGAAGAAGTTCGCCTCGTTGGCACGGAGGGCGGGGACCGCCTTCCAGACCAGGAACAGGGCGATCGCCGCCATGATCACCAGGACGAACACCCCGGAGCCCAGTGCCGCGCCGCTGAAGATCCGGTCGCCCCGCCGACCGGTGCTCATCGCACGCCTCTGCCGCTGCGCCCCGACGGCCCGTGTCCGGACATCGTCGATGCTGGTCACCCCAGCCCCTTTCTCGGGTTCTCGTGTATCGGGCCCGCAACCGGGCTCGGCCCCGCCGTCCGCTCGGACGACGGGGCTGTGGTGGTGCTCGCCGTTCAGGTTCTCGCCCGGTTCTTACTTGACCTGGACGGCGTCCACGGAGGCGCGGACCTTGGCGGCGACGTCCTCCGGCAGCGGCGCGTAGCCCAGGCCCGCGATGGCCTGCTGGCCCTCGGCGGAGGCGGTGTAGGACAGGAAGGCCTTGACGAACTTGCCCTCGTCGCCGCTCATGCCCGACTCGCAGGCGATCTCGTAGGTGAGCATGACGATCGGGTAGGCGCCCGGCGTCTTGGTGTTGTAGTCCAGCTCCATCGCCAGGTCGTTGCCGGTGCCGACGACCTTGGCGCCCGACAGGGCCTTGGAGGCGGTGTCGGTGGTCAGCCCGGCGTACTCGCCCGCGCCGTTCTTGATCTTGGCGGTGGGGATGCCGGCGTTCTCGGCGTAGGACAGCTCGACGTAGCCGATGGCGCCCTTGGACTGCTTGACCAGGGTGGTCACGCCGTCGGACTTGGTGCCGCCCTGGCCGCCGGGGGCGGTCCACAGCTTGCCGCCCTCGAACTTCCACACGTCGGGGGCCGCGGCGGCGAGGTACTTGGTGAAGTTGTCGGTGGTGCCGGACTCGTCGGCGCGGTGCACCGTGGTGATCTTGTCACCGGGCAGGTCGACGCCGGGGTTGTCCGCCTTGATCGCCGCGTCGTCCCAGGTGGTGATCTGGTTGGCGAAGATCTTGGCGAGGGTCTCGGGGGAGAGCTGCAGGGCGTCCACACCGTCCAGGTTGTAGGCGACCGCGACCGGGCCCACGACCATCGGCAGGTTCAGCGCGGGGCCGTCGACGCAGCGCTTCCGGGCCGCGGCGGCCTCCTCGGCGTCCAGCGCGGAGTCCGAGCCGGCGAAGACCGCCTGGCCGGAGTTGAAGGCCTCGATGCCGGCGCCCGAGCCGCTGGGGTTGTAGTTCAAGGTCGCACCGGAGCAGTTCGCGGTGTAGTTCTTGATCCACTCGTCCATCGCGTTCTTCTGCGCGCTGGAGCCGGCGGCGTTGACGGTCGCCGCGACGCAGTCTCCGGTGTTCGCCGGGGCGGCGGTGCCGTCGGTGTTGTCGTCCGAGCCGCAGGCCGACAGGCTGAGGGCGCCTGCGAGGATGACGCCGCCGAGGGCGGACAACCGGATGCCGTTCTTCACGGGGTGTTCCTCCTGATCAGTGCGGTGCACCCCGTGTCAGGTCAGGGAGGTGGGGCCACCGTCTGGATCCGAAGGTAGGAAGCCCAGGTGAACGGCTCGGAGCGGTCCAGGTGAACGGGCGGTGAACACCGCCGGGCGCGGTATGGAAGATCACGCCGACGACGCGTGGCCGTCAGGTGAACGAGAACGCCCCGCGCCGCTCAGGGGCGGGCGTACATCACGTCCGCGCGGGAGCGGGTGAAGCCGAGGGACTCGTACAGCCGCACGGCCGAGGTGTTGCCGGCGTCGACGTAGAGCAGGACGGCGGACAGGCCGAGGGACTTCAGGTGGTGCAGGCCGGCCAGGGTGAGGGTGCGGCCGAGGCCGACGCCCTGGGCGGACGGGTCGACGCCCACGACGTAGACCTCGCCGACGCCGTCGGGGTGGACCTTGGTCCAGTGGAAGCCGACGACGCGGTCGCCCTTGCAGGCCAGGAAGAAGCCCTTGGGGTCGAACCAGGGCTCGGCCATGCGCTGGCGCAGGTCCTCCATCGTCCACTGGCCCTGCTCGGGGTGGTCGGCGAAGGACAGGCCGTTGATCCGCAGCCACGCCTCGGCGTCCCGGGGCTCGAAGGTGCGCAGCGTGAAGCCGGCGTGGATGCGCTGGACGGGCAGCTCGCCGTCCAGGGGGCGGCGCATCTGCAGCAGGGTGCGCACCGGGGCGAGGCCCGCGCTCGCGGCGAGCTCCGGGGCGCCCGGAAGGTCGCCGTGCGCCCAGATCCGCACCTGCCCGTTCGCGGCGAGCAGCTCGGCGACCAGGCCGCCGCCCACGCCTCGGCGGCGGAAGCCGGGGTCGACGACGATCTCGGCGGACTCCCCGTCGGTGTAGGCGTAGCCCACCAGCCGTCCGGCGTCGTGGCGGAGGCGGTGTTCGCCCTCGCTGTGCCGGACGTCGAGCAGTGTCTGCTCGGAGAGCGGGGCGATCCCGTCGGCCTCGGCGGCCCGGGAGGCCAGGTCGAGAACGGCGGATGACTCTTCGGGGGACAACTCGTGCACTGCGGCCATAGACCCCCAGCTTATGCCGCCGGTCAACGGCGGAGGATCACAAGACGGAGGAGATCGCGCCGCGCGGCCGCCGTTCGGCGCGGGAAGGCGGAAACAGCCCCGGTGCCTCGTCGCGCGGGGGCTGCTTCGGACGCGGATTCCCCGCAGGTCGAAGGAACGTTCCAGGTCCGCGCGAGGCGGACGTCAGGAACGCGCGACCAGCGTCTCCTCCTGGTCGCCGGGACGCTGGTCCGGAACGAACCGGTACCCGACGTTGCGGACGGTGCCGATGAGCGACTCGTACTCGGCGCCGAGCTTGGCGCGCAGGCGCCGCACGTGGACGTCCACGGTGCGGGTGCCGCCGAAGTAGTCGTAGCCCCAGACCTCCTGCAGCAGCTGGGCGCGGGTGAAGACCCGTCCCGGGTGCTGCGCGAGGTACTTCAGCAGCTCGAACTCCTTGAAGGTGAGGTCGAGCACCCGGCCGCGCAGCCGGGCGGTGTAGGTCGCCTCGTCGATGGTCAGGTCGCCGCTGCGGATCTCGCCGGGCTGGTCCTCGGCCTCGCCGGCCGAGGAGCGGCCGATGGCGAGCCGGAGCCGCGCCTCGACCTCCGCCGGTCCGGAAGCCTGCAGCAGGACGTCGTCCAGCCCCCACTCGGGGGTGAGCGCGGCCAGGCCGCCCTCGGTGACGACGGCCAGCAGCGGACAGTCCAGGCCGGTGGTGCGCAGCAGCCGGCACAGGCTCTTGGCCTGCACCAGGTCGCGGCGCGCGTCCACGAGGACCACATCGGCCGGGGGTGCGTCGATCAGCGCGGATGCCTCCGCGGGAGCGACGCGAATCGAGTGCAAGAGCAAACCCAACGCGGGCAGAACCTCATCCGATGGTTCCAGCGCGTTGGTGAGCAACAACAAGCTGCTCAACGGCCGCCTCCCTCTCCTGCCCTTCGGGATGAAACGTCTCCTTAAAGACGTCAAGGACCCGGGGGCCTCGTTGCCCGGATCCTTCGCTAGAAGCTTATACGAGGGGGGGAAAGGGGCAACGGGCGCCCGACTGATTCATTACGGGAGATACATGAATGAGATCCTGGGCCAATGGCCGAGGGACTGATCAGATACTGGGCCGCGGCGAAGGCCGCGGCGGGCGTCGCCGAGGAGCCGTACCGGGCGGGCACGCTCGCCGAGCTGCTGCGGAACGCCGCCGGGGGGCGGGACGAGGAATTCCGGCGCGTCCTGGCGCGCAGTTCGTTCCTGGTGGACGGGCTGCCCGTGGGGAGCCGTCCGCATGACGGAGTGGAACTCACCGAGGGCGCCGTGGTGGAAGTATTGCCTCCGTTCGCGGGTGGCTGATCTCACAACGTGAACTTTGCCGGGTGGGTCGTTCGTCTCACACTCTGAACAGTTAGGGGTGACATGCGTAAATTCCTGATCGTCCTGCTCGTCCTGGTCGTGGCGGGTCTGATCGGCGCCGACCGGTTCGGCGAGGCCCGGGCGGAGAACGAGGTGGCACGTCAGGTGGCGGCCCAGTACCGGCTGCCGGAGCAGCCGAAGGTGGAGATCGGCGGATTCCCGTTCCTCACCCAGGCGATCAGCGGGAACTACGGGCAGATCGACGTGGCCATCGGCGACTACACCCAGCAAGGCGTCACCGTCCAGGACGTGAACATCCGCCTGAACGACCTCAAGGCGCCGCTCGGTGACCTGCTGAACGGCGACCAGACGAACGTCCGCGCCGAGCGGGCCACCGCCTCCGCCGTCATCCCCTACTCCGTCGTGCAGCGGGCGACCGCCGAGAAGGGCGTGCGCAAGGTCTCCCGCAGCGGCGGCAACGTCCTGCTGGAGGGCGACGTCTCGTTCCACGGGCTCAGCGCCCAGGTCGGCGTGACCGTCTCCATCAAGACGACGGAGCAGGGCGTCACCCTCGTCCCCGAGGCGGTGGAGGCCTCCGGGATCAAGGTGCCGCTCGGCCTGGTGAAGCAGAGCTTCACCTACACGGTGCCCGTCACCGGCCTGCCGATGGGCTCGCGGATCACCTCGGTCGAGCCGGTGGACGCCGGGCTGCGGATCACCGGCACCGCCCAGAACGTCGACCTCAGCGGCGTCCAGCAGACCGCCGGCTGAGGCGGCGGCGCCGCGCCGCGGAGCGCCGTGGCGTAGGTTGCGGACATGAGCGGTGTGGTGGCCGTGGCCGTCACCCTGGGCCTGGCCACGGTGTTCGGACTGGTCCACCGGTGGCGGTCGGGACGGCTGAGGGAGCAGGACGTGCGGCGGGAGTGGGACTTCGAGCTGGGCGAGCGGGCGACGCTCGTCCAGTTCTCCAGCGCCTTCTGCGCGCCCTGCCGCGCCACCAAGCGCGTCCTCGCCGAGGTGGCCGCCATGGTGGAGGGCGTCCGCCACGTGGAGATCGACGCCGAGGCCCGGCTGGAGCTCGTCCGCGAGCTGAACATCCTCAAGACCCCCACCGTCCTGGTGCTCGACGCCTCGGGACGGGTCGTGCAGCGGGCTTCCGGCCAGCCCCGGAAGGCCGACGTCATCGCGGCCCTCGGCCGGGTCCAGGGGCCCTGACCTGCGTTTAATGATCTCCCGCTCCGTCTCGTCAGGCGAGACGGGGGTGACAGGCGGCCAGAAGGGTCGTAACATCGTCTCCGTGCGTTACTGGACAGAGCAGATGCTGACGAAGCGGCGGGCAGTCGATTACTGCCGCGTTTCGACCGCGCTCTGTCGCATGGCCTGAGAACAGCCGTAGCCGCTGTCGCGGGGTTCTTCCTCCGCACCTGCCAGGCGTCCGCACCTCCGCCCCGTCAAGGGAGCGTGTTCTCCACATGGAAATCGACCCGCGAGGGCAGCGTTTCTCCGCCGCCGTCACATCGATCGTCCTGGTGGCGGTACTGCTCACCGGGAGCTGGGTACTGCTCGCCGCTCAGGCCGTGGTGTTCGCGATCGGAGTCTTCTTCGGGCTGCGTCACCATCCGTACGGGTCGCTCTACGCGCTCGCCGTACGACCGCGCTTGGGCCCTCCGGCAGAACTCGAAGACGAGTCCCCGCCGCGTTTCGCGCAGGGAGTCGGGCTCGTGTTCGCGCTGGTGGGCGTGGCCGGATACAGCCTGGGGCTCGGGTGGCTGGGAACCGCAGCCACCGCCTTCGCCCTCGGGGCAGCCTTCCTGAACGCCGCGTTCGGGTTCTGCCTCGGTTGCGAAATGTTTCTGATCATCAAGCGTGTCATCCCGAAGTCATACTCCGAGGAGGTTTTCGTCAATGAGCCGCAGTGACGTCCTGGTGGACGCCGCCTGGGTCGAGGCCAACCTCGACGCCCCCGGTGTGGTTCTGGTCGAGGTGGACGAGGACGTCTCCGCCTACGACAAGGGCCACATCCGTGGCGCCGTGAAGATCGACTGGTCGAAGGACCTGCAGGACCCGGTCCGCCGCGACATGGTCGACAAGGTGGGCTTCGAGCAGCTGCTGTCCGCCAAGGGCATCGCCAACGACGACACCGTCATCCTCTACGGCGGCAACAACAACTGGTTCGCGGCCTACGCGTACTGGTACTTCAAGCTCTACGGCCACGAGAACGTCAAGCTCCTCGACGGCGGCCGCAAGAAGTGGGAGCTGGACTCCCGCGAGCTGGTGGTCGACGTCCCGTCCCGCCCGGAGACGAACTACCAGGCCAAGGAGCAGGACCTGGCGATCCGCGCCTTCCGCGACGAGGTCGTGGACGCGATCGGCTCCAAGGGCCTCATCGACGTGCGCTCCCCCGACGAGTTCACCGGCAAGCTGCTGGCCCCGGCCCACCTGCCGCAGGAGCAGGCGCAGCGCGCCGGCCACGTGCCGACCGCCCGCAGCATCCCGTGGTCCAAGGCCGCGAACGACGACGGCACCTTCAAGTCCGACGAGGACCTGCGCAAGCTCTACACCGAGGCCGGTGTGGACCTGAACAAGCCGATCATCGCCTACTGCCGCATCGGCGAGCGCTCCTCGCACACCTGGTTCGCCCTGCGCGAGCTGCTCGGCCTGCCCGACGTGAAGAACTACGACGGCTCCTGGACCGAGTACGGCTCGCTGGTGGGCGTGCCGATCGAGCTCGGCGAGCCCAAGTAAGAACGACCGGTACGACCAACTCAAGGGAGAACAGTCATGTCCCAGGGATGCGCCGCCCCGGCTCAGACCGCTCACCTTCCGGCGACCGTCGACCTCAACAACGAGGCCGTCATCCAGGGCACCGTCCAGCGTGACGGGAACCCGGTCTCCGGTGCCTACGCCCGGCTCCTCGACTCCTCCGGTGAGTTCACCGCCGAGGTCGTCACCAGCGAGGAGGGCGTCTTCCGCTTCTTCGCCGCCGACGGCGACTGGACCGTCCGCGTCCTGGCCCCCGGCGGGGTCAGCGTGGACAGCGCGGTGACCGCCAAGACCGGCGAGATCGCCGGTCTCGAGGTCGCCATCTGATCTCGTTGCATCGGAAAGGACCCTGTGGTTTAACCCACAGGGTCCTTTTTGTTTTGTTCTTACTTCTCGGTGGAGGAGGGGGAGGTGCAGGGTAAAGTCACGGTTTATGGCTAACTGGACGCCGCCGCCTTCGCCGCAGCAGGGACCCGACCCCCAGAACGGGGCGCCCCAGCAGCCGGGCCACTACGACCCCTTCGCGCAGCAGGCTCCACAGCAGCCCGAGTACTCCGACCACACCAACCTGGGCACGCCGCTGATGCAGCCCGGCGCGGGCACCCCGCCGCCGTTCGCCCCGCCCCGGCCGGGGGAGGCGCCCGGGTGGCAGCCCGCGGGCCAGGGGACGCCGCCGCCGTTCCAGCCGCCCGGCCAGTTCGGCCAGCCCCCGCAGTTCGGCCAGCCGGGCCAGTTCGGCCAGCCCGGCTACCCGATGCAGCCCGGCGCGATGCACCAGCCCCGCAAGGGCATGAACCCGCTGCCCTTCGTCGCGGCGGTGCTCGTCCTGGTGGTCGCCGCCGGCGCCTTCGCGGTGTTCAAGGTGGCGGGCAAGTCCGAGAAGAAGCGCACGATCACGATGCCGACGGTCTCGGCGACGGTGCCGACCCTGGACGTGCCGACGTTCTCCGCGCCGCCGATCCCGGAGGTCTCGTCGACGCCCTCCCCTTCCGCGACCCCCGTGGACACCGCCAAGAAGGTGCCGGGCAACGTGCTGAAGGCGACGATGAAGACCAGCTTCGGGACGACGTTCCGCCGGGTCGGCGCGGCTTCGGGCTCGTGCAGCAAGGTCGCCCCGAGCCCCCTGAAGAAGGTGCTCGTCAAGTACCCGTGCATCGGCGACTTCCGGGGCGCGGTCTACAGCGACGCCAAGAAGAAGGCGGTCGTCACCGTCATCGTCATGCCGCTGAAGAACGCCGCGGCCGTCTCGGCGATGAAGAAGTCCGGCTCCTACCCCTACCTCATCAACCCGGACAAGGGCAGCGGCGCGAAGTCCATCGGGAACAAGCGGGTCTCCACCTGGAGCCGCGTCTACGAGCAGAGCAACCTGATCGTCTTCTCCATGGCCTACCGCAGCGACCTGGCCAAGAAGGACGCCGGGAACGCCGCGAGCACCGCCGCCCACCACATCGGCTCGGAGGTCACCGCGGTCCTCATCTGGAGCTGACCGCGGAAAGAGGCGGGTTTCCCGGTACGGCTTCCGACCTGCGCGTTCTGACCCGGTCGTCATGGGTTTTGCCGCTTCCTGTTATCTTTGGGCCCTTTGTCGCTTTGGACCACCCTTGCTGTGTTCAGTAGGGTCGGCCGCGTCTTTTCCGCTGGACGGGGAGCAAGGATGAACCAGGAACCGGGTTCCGCACCGCAGTTCGGACAGCAGCCGCCGGGACCGGGTCCCGGCGGGCCGCAGCCCGGTGGGCCGCAGCACCCCGAACAGCCCTCCCCGCCCGGCCAGCCCCCCCAGTGGCAGCCGTACCCGCCCGGCCAGCCCCCCCAGGGCCCGCCCCAGTTCGGCGGAGGCCCCGGCCAGTTCGGTCCCGGCGCTCCGGGCGGCCCCGGCTTTCCCGGCGGCCCGGGCGGTCCCGGTTTCCCCGGTGGCCCCGGCGGTCCCGGTTTCCCCCCGCCGCAGCGGCCCGGCGGAGGCTCCAACAAGAAGGTGCTGATGATCGGCGGCGCCGCGCTCGGCGTGGTGCTGCTGCTCGGCCTGGTCTTCGCCGTCACCTCCGGCTCGGAGGACCCGATCGCCGAGCCGCCCCCGGTGCCGTCCCTCACCGCGCCCGACGGCATCAAGGACCTCCCGACGGCGCCGGCCTCGCCCGCGGCGACCGGCCCCTACACCAAGGTGGCCAGCCCGTGCGGCTGGGTCGACAAGGCGACCGTCACCAAGCTGGTGCCGTTCACCGAGTCCCACTCGGGCGCGTCCAAGGACGGCGCCAGCGAGGACAACGCCTTCATCTCCTGCAACTGGCAGACCAAGTACCAGAAGGGCTCGGCCAAGCAGATCGTGCGCGAGCTCAAGGTGCTGCTGCGGTTCCGCACCTCCTCGGAGTACAAGGACGCGCCCTCCGAGGCCGCCGACGACATGAAGTACGGCCTGGGCACGGCCAAGGAGGACGAGAACGGGACGGACGGCATCGGCAACGAGCACGGAGCCGTGACGGTCCCGCAGATCGGGGAGGAGGCGTTCACCCACTCCCACCGGTCGAAGGGCACCGTCCAGTACGGCGAGACGCAGTTCCGCATCGGCAACTACGTCGCCACGGTCACCTACCACGGCTACGACCACCCGACGAAGAACTTCCTGGACGACAGCAAGGACGTCCCGCTGCCGGAGGACGCGGCGCGCCAGGGGGCGGAGGAGGTGGCGACGCAGGTCGCCGCCGGCATCAAGGCCTGCACCGACCAGTGCACCGGCGCCGCGGCACCGCCGCAGAGCGGCCCCGAGGACGCCCCGGTCCAGGCGGCGAAGCCGTCGTGGTCCAAGGGCGTGCTCAAGGGCCTGGTCGACCCCTGCGCGCTGGTGAAGCCCGAGACGCTCACCCGGCTGATCCCCACCGCGGGCATGCAGCGGATCGCCGACCAGGGCTACACCTCGGGCTCGGACCAGAGCACGGCCACGTGCATCTGGTCGTCGGACAACTCGCCCGACGTGCCGACGCGGAAGATCAACGTGCGGCTCTGGTACCGCACCAGCGTCGCCAAGGCCAAGCAGGTCTTCGACCGCGACGAGGAGCGGGCGAAGGAGCAGGAGAACAAGACCGACACGATCGGCATCAAGTACGGCCCGCTGGAGGGGCTGTCCCTGGGCGACGAGGCGTACGTGCAGTCGTCCGTCACCACCACCCCGCTGGGCAAGGCGCTCCTCACGGTGCGGCTGGGCAACGTGATCGCCTACGTCGAGTTCTCCGGCGGCGACGGCGTCAACCCGATGACCCCGGTTTCCGCCGACACCGCCACCGCCGAGGCGAAGGCCGTCACCCAGGACGTCATGTCCCTGCTGCGCCCGTGACCACGCAGCACATCGAGCCGCTGCTGCCCGAGGACCCGCCCGCCCTGGGCGGGTACCGCACGCTGGGCAGGCTCGGCGCGGGCGGCATGGGCGTGGTGTACCTGGGGCTGGGCCAGGACGGCCGGCAGGTCGCCATCAAGGTGATCCGCCGGGAGTTCGCGGCCGACCCCGGCTACCGCGCCCGGTTCGAGACCGAGGTCGCGAACGCCAGGCGCGTCGCGTCGTTCTGCACCGCGGCGGTGCTGGCGTACGGGGAGCAGGACGGCGTGCCGTTCCTGGTCACCGAGTTCGTGCCCGGCATGTCGCTGAAGGAGTACGTCGAGAAGCACGGGGCGTTCCCCGCCGCGCAGCTGCGCGGTCTCGTCATCGGCATCGCCACGGCGCTGCTGGCCATCCACACCGCGCGGCTCGTGCACCGCGACCTCAAACCGCACAACGTCCTGCTCGCCGAGGATGGCCCCCGGGTCATCGACTTCGGCATCGCCCGGGCGACGGACGCCGCGTCCCAGCACACCGCGACCGGCGTGGTCGTCGGCAGCCCGGGCTGGATCGCCCCGGAGCAGCTCTTCGAGGGCAGGGTCACCACCGCCTGCGACATCTTCGCCTGGGGCAGCCTCGTGGCGTACGCCGCGACCGGACGGCACCCCTACGGCGAAGGCAACATGATGGTGTTGGCCGTCCGGGCGCAGCAGGGCGCGCACGACCTCTCGGGCGTCCCGCACGCGCTGCTGCCGCTGGTGGAGGCCGCGCTCGACCCGGATCCGGCCCGCCGCCCCACGGGCGAGCAGGTCCTCACCGGGCTGCTGGGCACGGCGGCCGAGCAGGAGGCGCAGACCCAGATCAGCTCGGTGTGGACCCCGGACTTCCTGCCGCCCTCGGCACGCGCCTCCACCGGCCAGGCGTCGACCCTGCCGCCTCCGCTCGCGCGGACGCAGCCGCCCCACGCCCCGGCACGGCAGCCGTCGGGGGCCACCTGGATGGCCACGAACCCGAGCGCCCCGTCCCCGCAGCAGGGGTACGCCTCCGCCTCGATGGCGGCTCCGCTGCAGCCGGGCGTCCATCCGCCCCACCACACCCCGCCGCCGGCGCCGCTGCCGCCCGCCGGGGCCCCGCAGCGCGGCCGCAACCGCTGGATCGCCCCGGTCTCGGCGGTCGCCGCGGTCGCCTTGGCCGTCGGAGTGGGCGGTTACTTCGGCCGGGACCTGCTCCAGAAGGAGGAACCGCAGGTCGTGAGTCCGGGCACCACGGAGCAGGGGAGTCTGCTCGCCGTCCCGGACGCGGCTGCCAAGACGCTGAGCGACGCGGTGCCGACAGTGGAGGCGCTCTACAGCTACAGCCACGAGGAGCCCGGCTCCTTCGACGACGAGAACCTGCCCGTCGACCCGTCCTTCCGCCAGCAGTGGGCGGCGTCGAACTGGCCGGCCGAGAGCCGCAAGGACCTCAAGGCCGAGAAGTGGACGGGAAAGCTCCAGCTCTCCTCGGTGGGCGTGATCTCGGCCGCGGCGGACCGGATCGAGGCGCTGGTGGCGGGAACGCGCAGGACGACGTCGGACTTCGGCGGCGACACCGAGTCGATCGAGGCACGGGTGCGCCTCGTCCAGAACGGCGGCACCTGGCTCGTCCAGGACGTCTCGAACGTCGACGAGAACCAGGAGCCCGTCCAGGACGGCGCCGCGCCCTGGCCGGACGGGACGGCCAAGGCGGTCGTGAAGGCATCGGCCGACTGCCTCGCGACCTACCTCGACCTCAAGCACGAGAACAAGGAGCTCCACCAGACCACGGTCCGGTCCTGCCTGGCGGAGCAGGCGCTCACGTCCGACCTGCCCGCGTGGCAGAACCAGGTGAGCCAGGGCGTCGGCTACCACGGCATCGTGCTGGACACGGCCTTCCAGACGATCCCGAAGTCCGCCGACCCGGTGCTGCTGGTGAGCACCAGGACGGTCAAGCACACCGAGTACAAGGCCGAGCAGGTCTACGGGATCATCTGGCGCATGACGATGAAGCAGATGGACGGCGTGTGGCGGGCCGTCCGCATCGAGCGGCTGGGCAAGTTCGATTGACGTGGGACCGTCCGGTGGGAGAGACGCGGATGAGCACGGTGGAGCGCTGTTACTGGAGGGGTGGGGCCCGGGGGCTCCTCGGAGCGGTTGTGGCCACCGCCCTGGCGGTTGCTCCCGCGCCCGCGGCCGCCGCTGCGCCGGGGTGCGAGGTGGAGCCGGGGAAGCCGGACATGGGCGGGGAGCCCTGGGCGCAGCAGATGCTGAACATGAAGGAGGCGCATCGGCTGTCGACCGGGCGGGGGGTCGTGGTGGCCGTGGTGGACAGCGGCGTGGACTTCAAGAACCCGCAGTTGAAGGGGCAGGGGGCGGGGGCGGTCGACCTGACCGGGACGGGAGTGGCCGACTGCGCGGCGCACGGGACGGGCGTCGCGGGGGTCATCGCGGCGCGGGAGATGGCGAAGGTGCCGTTCGTGGGAGTGGCTCCGGGGGCGCGGATCCTGTCCGTCAAGGTGGCCGCGAACGAGCGGGACAACTCTGACCTGCTGCTCGCGCAGGGGATTTTGCGGGCCGTCAGGCAGAAGGCGCGGGTCATCAACGTGTCGGCGCAGACCGCGGTGGACAGCAAGGCGCTGCGGCAGGCCGTCGAGTACGCGCAGAAGAAGGACGTGGTGGTCGTGGCGGCGGCCGGGAACGTCGACCCGAAGAACACCGGGACGGCCGTGCCCGCGTATCCCGCGCAGTATCCGGGGGTGCTCTCGGTGGGCGCGGTGGACAGCACGGGCAAGGTGACGGTCTTCTCGGACGTCGCGACGCGGGTCTCCGTCGTCGCCCCGGGGATCGGGATCACCAGCACGTGGCCGGGCTCGGGATGGTCGTTCGGATACGAGGGCACCAGTTTCGCGGCGCCGTTCGTCGCCGGGACGGCGGCTCTGGTGCGCGCGGCGTATCCGAAGATGCCCGCCGCCGAGGTCGTCCGGCGGATCGAGGCGACCGCTGACGGCAACAGGGGGCCCGGCAGCGGCAGCGGCCTCGTCAACCCGCTGCAGGCGGTCAGCGCCCAGGTGGCGGTCGAGCAGGCGGGCCTGGAGCCGCGCGCCGTGCCGATACCCCGGCTCCCCGAGGAGGACGATCGTCCTGGGAAGATCGCGCTGGGCGTCATGGGCGGGGCGCTGGGGGCGGCGTCCGTGGCGCTCGCCGCGGGACTGACGGTGCCGCACGGCCGCCGCCGCCGCTGGGCCGCCGGTCAGCCGCCCCGGTAGGCGGTCTGGACCAGCCGGACGCCCGCGCGCCGGTCCACCAGCCTGCCCCGGCCGGGCGGCAGCGCCTCGGCGCGGACGTTGCCCAGCAGCGCGCCCTCGTCCTTGCTGCCCGACATGATCAGGCCGGGCGAGCTCATCTCGCGGATGCGCTGGACGACCGGGTCGTACATGGCGCGGCCCGCGCCGCCTCCGGCGCGGGCGAGGATGATGTGCAGGCCGATGTCGCGGGCCTGCGGCAGCAGTTCCACGATCGGGCTCAGCGGGTTGTTGGACGTGGCGACCAGCTCGTAGTCGTCGATGACGACGAACAGGTCGGCGCCCGACCACCAGGAGCGCTCCTTGAGCTGGACGGGGGTGAGGTCGGCGGGGGGAAGCCGGTTGATCAGGGCCCCGTGGATGCCCTTGAGCAGCGGCTCGGCCGCCGTCGAGGAGGCGGCGTAGCCGATCTGGTGCTCGGTTCCGGCCTCCTCCAGCATCGAGCGCCGGTAGTCCAGGAAGATCAGCCGCGCCTCCGCGGGGGTGAACCGGCCGGTGATGCCCTCCACGATGAGCCGCATCAGGTTGGACTTGCCGCATTCGGTGTCGCCGAAGGCCAGGAAGTGCGGGTCGGCGGTGAAGTCGAGCATGACCGGCTGCAGCGAGTCCTCGTCGATCCCGATGGGGATCCTCTTCCCCCCGTCCCTGGGCAGCTCCTCGACCGACAGCAGGGACGGCAGCAGCCGCACCTTCGGCGCGCCGGGGCCCTGCCAGGAGCCGGCGAGGTGGTCGACGAGGCCGGAGACGCCGTCGGCGAGGTCGTCGGCGTCCTGCACGCCGTCCACGCGGGGGAGCGCGGTCAGGAAGTGCAGGCCCTCACGGGTCAGGCCGCGGCCGGGCGCGTCCTCGGGGACGTTCGCGGCGAGCTTGCGGTCCACCTCGGACTCGTACGGGTCGCCCAGGCGCAGCTCCAGGCGGGTGCCGAAGAGGTCGCGGATGGACATCCGGAACTCCGACCACTTGTGGGTGGCGGCCACGACGTGGATGCCGTAGCCGAGCCCGCGTGACGCCAGCTCGGTGATGGACTCCTCCAGCGCCTCGTAGTCCTGGCGGAGGGTCAGCCAGCCGTCGACGACGAGGAAGACGTCGCCGAACGGGTCGTCGGCGAACTCCCCGGCGGCGCGCCTGCGGCGGTAGGAGTCCATGGAGTCGACGCCGAGCTCGGCGAAGCGCCGCTCCCGCTGGTCCAGGAGCGTGGTGACCTCGGCGACGGTGCGGCGCACGCGGTCGGCGTCCAGCCGGGAGGCGATCCCGCCGACGTGGGGGAGCCCCGCCAGCGACGCCAGGGAGCCGCCGCCGAAGTCCAGGCAGTAGAACTGCACCTCGCGGGGCGTGTGCTGGAGCGCCAGCGAGCAGATGAGCGTGCGCAGCGCGGTGGACTTGCCGCTGCGCGGCGAACCCGCGACGCCGACGTGCCCGGCGGCGCCGGAGAGGTCGAGCCAGAACGGGTCGCGGCGCTGGTCGAAGGGCCGGTCGACGATGCCGACGACGGTGTGCAGGGGGCGCCTGCCGTCGCGGGGGACGATGCCGTCCAGGGTGGGGGGCTCGGCCAGCGGCGGCAGCCAGATCTGGTGGGCGGTGGGGCCGAGCCCGTTCATCTGCTTGACGACGGCGTCGAACAGGGTCTCCTGCGACTCCTTGCGCTCGGGCTCCGGCTGGACGGGCTCCTGCCGCTCCTGCTGGACCAGGGGGGCGGGGGCCGCGGTGTAGGGGACGATCCGGCGCGCCTGCCCGGAGGAGTCCTGCATGCCGGAGGCCGCGGCGACCTCCTCGGAGACGGGACCCGAGACGTACGCGGCGCGGAACCGCGTCATCTGCTCGGTGCCGACCTTCAGATAGCCGTGGCCGGGCGCCTGCGGCAGCTCGTAGGCGTCCGGGACGCCCAGCACGACCCGCGACTCCATCGCCGAGAACGTGCGCAGGCCGATCCGGTACGACAGGTGCGTGTCCAGGCCGCGCAGCTTGCCCTCCTCCAGGCGCTGCGACGCCAGCAGCAGGTGCACGCCGAGCGAGCGGCCGAGCCGTCCGATCATCACGAACAGCTCGGCGAACTCGGGCTTGGCCGACAGGAGCTCGCTGAACTCGTCGAGGACGAGGAAGAGCGTGGGCAGCGGCCTGAGGTCGACGCCCTGCTCGCGCGCCTTCTCGTAGTCGCGCAGCGAGGCGTAGTTGCCCGCGGCGCGCAGGAGCTCCTGCCGCCGGACCATCTCGCCGTGCAGCGCGTCGTACATGCGGTCGACGAGGGGCAGCTCGTCCTCGAGGTTGGTGATGACGGCCGACACGTGGTGCAGCCCGTCCATGCCCAGGAAGGTCGCGCCGCCCTTGAAGTCGACGAGGACGAAGTTGAGGACCTCCGACGAGTGCGTCATCGCCAGGCCCAGCACCAGGGTGCGCAGGAACTCCGACTTGCCGGCGCCGGTCGCGCCGATGCACAGGCCGTGCGGGCCGAAGCCGCCCTGCGCGGCCTCCTTGATGTCGAGTTCGACGGGGCGTCCCGACGGGTCCACGCCGACGGGCACGCGCAGCCGGCTGCGCGGCGGGCGCGGCCGCCAGGTGGAGGCGAGGTCGACGCGGCGGGGGTCGGTGATGCCGAACAGCTGGGTGAGCGTCGTCGCCCCGGCCAGCGCGTCCTCGGCGGCCTCCTCGGCGGCGCTGGCGCGCAGCGGCGCGAGCTGCCGGGCGAGCGCCTCGGCCTGCGGGACCGACACCTGGTCGGGCAGGCCGATGCGGGTCGCCGCCTCCCGGCCGGTGTGGTCGCGGGTGATCATGGCCAGCTGCCGCGGTGCGGCCCGCAGCCGCAGCGTCAGGTCGTCGCTGATCGGCGGGAGCACCTCGTTCAGGTCCAGCACGGTGACGCCCTCGATGCCCTCGGCGAGCTGGGTGTCGTAGGGCACCTGGCCGCCGTCCAGGACGACCACGTGGTAGGGCAGGTCCTCCAGGGACAGGCCGCGGCCGAACCGGGGGCGGTTCTGGATCTCCAGCAGCTTCTCCAGGTCGCCCAGCCCGGCGGTGATGAGCCGTGCGGGGCCCGCGGCGTCCAGCTCGGTGGGGTGCAGCGCGTGCGGGAGCCACTTCACCCAGTCCCAGGCGGCGAGCCGGTCGGGGGAGGCGCACACGGAGATCCGCACGTCGTCGGGGGTGTGGAAGGCGGCGAGGTGCAGGAGCATCGCGCGGGCCAGGCCGTGGGCGGTGCGGGGGTCGCCTGCGGGGACGACGCGGGCGAAGGAGCGCAGCGCGACCGCGATGGGCAGGTCGGGGACGGTGGAGTGGGTGCGGGTGAAGCGGCCGAGCGCGCCGGCCGTCATCGGCTCCAGGTCCTCCACGGGCTTGCTGTCGGGCGGCACGAGCTCCAGCGCGAGCCGCTGCGGGCCGCGGGCGATGCGCACGTTGACGAAGTCGTCGTCGGCGGGGCGGCGCTCCCACAGCCGGTCGCTCATCACCAGGGTGGGCAGCGAGGCGGGGTCGGGGCTGCCCCATTCCAGCGCGTCGCGCTGCTCCTTGGCGGCGGTGCGCACCTTGGTCCTGACCTGGCCGAGGTAGCGCAGGTAGTCGCGGCGCTCGGCGTTCAGCTTCACCTTGCGCTCGCCGCTGCCGCGGCCCATCTGGCCGACCATCATGCCCAGCATGGAGACGGCGAACAGGCCGCCGGCCACCAGGCTGAGGGGGTTGGCCCCGGGCTGGGCGACCATGAGGACCATCGCCCCGGACCCGGCCATCATCGGCAGGTACATCAGCGCCTGGCGGCCGCCTTCCGACACCTGCTCGGGGATTTCCGGGGGCGATTCCAGCAGGATCTCACCACGAGGCATTTGAGGTGGTTTGCGACGCTCGCCACGACGGACCAGCTCCGTGCTCATCGCTGTAATTTTCCCCTCGTCGTCCACCTTTGGTATGAACGGTCATCCTAGAGACCCGTGATCTCATGAACCCCCCAGCGACTGGAGGAACCCGGTGGATCTGTGCAGGATCACCGTCGCCGGTCCTGCCCGCCGTATCGACCTGTCCCTGCCGGCCGACGTCCCGTTCGGCTCGCTGCTTCCGGTACTGATCCGCAATTCCGGCCCTGACCTGGCCAATTCCGGACTGGCGCACGGCGGATGGGTGCTGCAGCGGCTGGACGAGGCGCCGTTCGACCTCGGAACCTCGCCCCAGCAGGCGGGCGTCAGGGACGGCGAGGTGCTCTACCTGCGGCCGCAGATGGCACCCCTGCCCGAACCGGCCTTCGACGACGTCCCCGACGTCATCGCGACCGCCGTCCGGGAGCGCCCCGACCGGTGGAGGCCCGCCCTGACCAGGGCGACGGGCCTGGGCGCCGGGGCCTTCATCCTCGTCCTCGGCGCGTACCTGATCGTCACCCGGGGCGGCACATGGGCGCCCTATCTGGCGGGCGCCGTCACCGTGCTGCTGCTCGGCGGCGCCGCCGCGGCGTCCCGGGCCAAGGGCGACGCCGGAGCGGGCGCCGTCCTGGGCCACCTCGCGCTGCTCTACGGCTTCCTCGCCGGCTTCCTCGCCCCCGGAGCCGGGTTCGGCACCGCCCAGCTGCTGGCGGGCGGCGCGGTCCTGCTGCTGACCGCCGTCCTGGCGGGCTTCGCGGTGAGCGACGGCCTGTCGGTCTTCGCCGGATACGCGCTCGCCGGGCTGATCGGCGCGCTGGCGGGCGGCATCGGCCTGGGCTTCCCCGACCTGGAGGCGGCGGGCGTCGCGGCGATCATCGTCGCGCCCGTCCTGGCGCTCACCCCGCTCACCCCCGCGCTGGCCTTCCGGCTGTCGCGGGTGACGCTGCCGCCGGTCCCCACCAGCGCCGAGGACCTGCGCTCGGACACCCTCATGGTGGACGGGCAGGCCGTGCTGGACCGCACCGCCGTCGCCGACCGGATCGTCACCGGCGTCAACGCCGGGATCGGGCTGGCCGCCTCGGCGGCCATGGTCCTGCTGGCGTCCGGCGACGGCTGGTCACCGCCGGCCATGGCGGGCGTCGTCGCGCTCGCCCTGCTGCTGCGCGCGCGGGTCTTCGGCGGACGCGGCCAGCGGCTGTGGCTGATCGTGCCGGGCCTGGCCGGCCTCGCCCTCCTGGTGCTCACCCTCACCGTCGGCCTCGACCCGGCGGTCTTCACCGGCGCCGCCCTCGCCCCGCTGGTCGCGGTGGCCGCCGCGGTCATCGGCATCGGGTTGTGGCTGCCCGGCGCCCGCCCGTCCCCGGTGTGGGCGCGCATGTTCGACATCCTCGACCTCACGCTGATCGTCAGCCTGATCCCGCTGGCCTTCGGCGTGGTCGGGCTGCTGGACAAGGTGCGCGGCATGGGCGCGTCGGTGGGCTGATGCTGACCCGCAAGGACCTCGTCCAGGCGCACCGCCTGATGACCATGCGCGCCGGGCAGGCGCTCCTGCTCGGCGAACCCGACAACGCCGACCGGCCGCTGCGCCGCATCGGCATCGGCCTCTTCAGCGGACTGATGGTGGGCGTCCTGCTCATCGCCGGCTGGGGCATCGCCGGACTCATCACCAAGGACGGCTCGATCCGCAACATGGATGAGGCGACGGTGCTCATCGCCAAGGGCACCGGCACCAAGTACGTCATGTGCCAGATGCAGAAGGACAGGCTCTGCACGGCGGTGAACTACGCCTCGGCGCGGCTGGCCGTGCAGGGCGGGCAGGTGAAGGTCCGCACCGTGGCCACCAAGTCCCTGTCGAAGTTCCAGCGCGGACCGCTGATCGGCATCCCCGGCGCGCCGGACGCGCTGCCGTCGTCGCTGGCCGGCGCCCCGTGGACGGTCTGCGTCAGCACGGTGTCCCACAACGGGATGCAGGTCCCGGCCGCGACCCTGGCCGTCGGGCGGAGCCTGGGCGGCACCCCGATGGAGAAGGGGACGGGCGTCGTCGTCGCGGCGGACGGCCGGTACTGGCTGATCGCGGACGGGACGAAGATGGAGCTGCACAAGGCGTTCCTCGAACCGATCGTCCGCGACCACCAGCTTCCCCGCGGCCACAAGCCGCTGCAGGTGCCCCCGGTGTGGCTGAACGGCCTGGTGCCCGGACCGGAGTTCAAGGCGCCCGCCGTCCCCGGCTACGGCACCCGGCGCCCCGCCCCCGCGGGCGGCGGAAAGGCCAGGATCGGACAGGTCTACACGGTCGAGGCGTCCGGCGTCTCGCCGCAGCAGTGGTTCGTGCTGCTGCGCGAGGGGCTGGCCCCGCTGACCAAGACCGAGGCCTGGCTGCTGGAGAACGTCCCGGGCGCCCCGGCGATCCTCCCGATCTCCCGGGCCGTGGCCAACCAGGCGCAGACCGCGCGGCTCGCCGAGACGGGCCTGCCCGCCGAGCCGCCCCGCGTCGTGGCCTACGACGGCTCGCAGCCGCTGTGCGCCGCCTACGCCGACCCCGGCAAGCCCGAGGCGGGCATGACGCTCGGCGCGTCGCTGCCCGCCATCGCCGACCCGGCCGCCGTCGGGTCCCGGCCCGGCCTGCTGGACCAGGTCATCATGAGCCCCGGGACCGGCATCCTGGCCGCGGTCACCCAGAACGAGGCGCCCACCGCGCACGTCCTCATCACCGAGGACGGCAGGAAGTTCCCCATCCCCACCGTCCAGGACCTCGCCAAGCTCGGCTACACCGAGGCCCAGACCCGTCCCGTGCTGTCCCACCTGATGCAGCTCATGCCCCAGGGCCCGGCTCTGGACAGCGGCGCGGCGGTACGCCAGATTCCTTGAAAATTCACTTAACACACGAATAGGCCGCTCTATACCGCGACAGAAGGGGCAAGTGGGATAACGGTTGAGTAACGCACCCCCGGGGTTTTCTGCTGTCAAGTGGCAGGCATGGGCCGAGGTGCGTATCGTGATCGTCGCTTTGCGAATCGGAAATTCTGTCGCATATATGGAGGTGACGGGTGGCTCCCACTTCGGGTGCTGATAGGGCCAAAATGGCCCAGGCCGCCTCGCAGATCGAAGACGCTGCGAACGACATCCGGGGCATGCAGACCGGGCTGAACGGCCGCAAGGGCGCGATGATGGAGGGCTGGGTCGGCAACGCCTCCCTCTCCTTCAACAGGGTCTTCACCGAGTTCGACCAGGCCTTCAAGACCACCCTCGAGCAGCTGGACAAGATCCACGAGAAGCTCGTGGACAACCGGATCCGCTACGAGGCCAACGAAGACCAGACGCAGGCGGACATCCAGCGGCTGAACGCGCTGCTCAACAACTAGGGGAACTGACGTGGCTCCCACGGACTACACAAGGGTCAACTTCGGCGCACTCGCCGACGGCCAGGCCGACTTCCGCCGGGTCTACAACGACCTGAACAACCGGCTGAACAGCCTGGAGAAGTACCTCGAATCCAACCTCTCCGAGTGGGAGGGCGACGCGGTCCAGGCCTACTGGGAGGCCAAGCGCGTCTGGGACAAGGCATGCCAGGACGTCGCCAACACCATCAACGCGATGAGCGCGGCGATCGGCAACGCCAACCAGAACTACCAGGACACCGAGAACGCCAACCGGCGTATCTGGGGCTGACGGACCAGACAGGCGCCGCCCTCCTCGCGGAGGGCGGCGTTCTGCCGCTACTAGCCATCAGAGGGCAGTACTTTGGGCGATCAGTACCACCCGAACGGATCGGGCGTCGAGAACGACCTGAGCCGACACAATTCCCAGGCCCCGATGTCGACATGGACGGCGCCGCGCGCCACCGGCGACATCGACGTCGAGCGCGACCGGCTCAACGACATCGCGGCCAAGCTGAAGCGCGACCTCGCCGCGCTGGAGGCCGACATCCGCAGCTTCTCGTCGGCCAACTCGGTCGCCGGCGCCTACCTCGGCATCTCCGAGGTGGCCATGAAGCTCAAGACGTCGTCGGTCACGACGCACGACGCGCTGCTGGAGGCCATGGTCCGGCTGCGCTTCGCCTACTTGGGCATGATCAACGGGTTGCAGAACACCAGGACGAACTACGAGAACGCCGAGGAAGAGATCGCGGCGTACATCCGCAGGATCAACTCGTAGGAAGGGACAGCCATGGCTGACGAGAGCAAGATCGCCCTGCCCCAGGCGGCTCCGACCGGCGCTCCCGCGCCGACCCCGGGGAGCGTCAAGATGGAGGGCGTCAAGTCCATCATCGGCGGCGTGGACATCGCGAGCGTGACGGGCACCGGCGACCTGTACGTGAAGATGGCGTCCCGCCTCGTCGAGCACGCCGACAACCTCGTCGCGCACGCCGAGGCGCTCGCCGCCATCTGGCGCGGTCCCAACGCCGACCTGTCCCTGCAGGCGTTCTCCCAGCTGCACACCGCGACCACGACCATCAGCACCAACGTCGCGGCGGCGGGCGAGACCTACAAGTGGCTGGGCACCACGATCCTGCCCTTCTACAAGGACAGCGCCCAGAACATGACCGACGGGTTCATCCGCACCGACGGCGACGACGAGAACGCCCGTCAGCTCCTCGACCGGATGAACGACCGCGTCGCCGAGGCCAACAACGGCCTTCCCAACCAGCTCACCGTGGTCTTCCCCGAGGTCAAGGGCATGACGCCGCCTGACGACGGCATGGGCGTGCCCCCGAGCCCGGGCGGCTACACGCCTTCGGGGATCCCCGGTCCCAAAGAAGGCGGCCTCTGGACGCCCGGCGGCTATGACGAGGGGCTGTACGCGGGCGTACCGACCGGTCCCGAAGCGCCGACGGTTCCGGCCGGTCCCGGCGGACCGACGGTTCCGGGCGGGCTGAATCCGGTGAACCCCGGACCGGGCGGACTGGGCCCGACCAACCCCGGCGGACCGGGCGGACTGGGCCCGATGAATCCGGGCAACGTCATCGGTCCAGGGCTGCCGGGCAACGGGACCGACCTGGCGTCGAGCCTGCCCTACCAGGGGCCGAACCAGAACGCCTTCAACCTGACGCCCACAGGGCCGACCCCCGGACTGCCCGGGAACGGCCCGACGACGCTTCCTTCGGGCCCCGGGCCGCTCACGGCACCGGCGCCTTCCCCCGGGCACGCGCCGAGCACCCCCGCCGGTCCGAGGGGCGTTCCCGTCCGGACCACGCCCGGCGGTATGCCGCGTACCGCGCTGAGCCAAGGCCCGAACGGCGTCATCGGCGGTACGCAGGGGCAGTCCGCCCTGGCCTCCCGGTCCGGTCAGCAGGCGGGGATGCGCGGCGGCATGCTCGGCGGTTCCCGGGGCGGCGGCAGCGGCCCGGGTGAAGGCGAGGAGCACACCCGCACCACCTGGCTGTCGGAGGACGAGGAAGTCTGGGGGACCGATGCCGACGTCCCGCCTTCCGTGATCGGCTGACATGTTCCGCAGGATGCTCGCGGCGGGATTGGCGCTGTCCCTCGTGGCCGGCGCCGATCCCGCTCTGGCGCTGCCGAAACCGCGTGCGGACCAGTGGTGGCTCGCCACGATGGGCGTCCAGGAGGCGTGGAAGCGCAGCACCGGCCGCGGCGTCACCATCGCCCTGATCGACAGCCTGCCCAATCTCCGGTTGCCGGAGTTCAAGGGGGCCGACCTCCGCCGGGGACGCTCGTTCTACCTGAAAAAGCACAACCTCCCCATGACTAACCAGATCAAGAGCCATGGGACGGGCATGCTCGCGGCGATGACGGCCCGGGGCGGCGGCAGCGGATACGTCGGGGTGGCGCCGGACGTGTCCGTCCTCGTCATCCCCTACAGCTTCACGTCCAATGAGCGGGCGCCCATCCGCTACGCGGTCGACCAGGGCGCCGACATCATCAGCATGTCGTTCGCGGGACTCGGGATCGTGCTGAACGAGCCCCGCTGCGAGGTGGGTCTGCAGGAGGCCATCAACTACGCGGCGGAACGCGACGTGGTGCTGGTCACGAGCGCGGGGAACAACGACTCGGGCAGGAACATGGAGGTCCATCCGGCCATGTGCCCGGGGGTCCTCACGGTCGCCGGCCTGGCGAGGAACCTCAAGCCGAGGAAGAACGCGATCAAGCAGAACTACGTGGCGGTGGCCGCCCCCTCTGAGGACCTGGTCAAGCTGCCGTATTCGGGTGTCCCGTACAGGGGCGACGGCGGCACCAGCACCGCCGCCGCCTTCACCAGCGCCGCCCTCGCCCTGATCCGGTCCGCGCACCCCACCGAGAGCGCCCGCCAGATCGTCTCCCGCCTCCTTTACACCGCCCAGGACGTCCACACCGAGGGCCGCGACGACGTCACCGGCTACGGCCTCATCCGCCCCGACAAGGCCCTCACCACCGACGTCCCTCCCGGCTTCGCCAACACGGTGTACGACCGCCTCGACGCCTTCAACAAGAAGGAGGCCGCGTGGAAGGACGCCCGCGACAACCCTCCGCCCTTCACCGTCGGCGGCGACCCCGAGGACCGCAAGGAGATCACCAGCGACTGGGAGCGCTACGGCCCCTGGCTCCTCGGCGGCCTTCTCCTCACCCTCGCCACGGCCGTCTCCGGCCTCTTCCTCCTGCGCAGGAAACGCAGGCCGCAGCAGTAGCGCCGAGCGGGCCCGCCCGGAGAGGCGGGCTTCGCGACCGGCTCTTCGTCAGGCGGTGGCGCGGGTGAAGGCGGCGGTGGCCATGTGGACGGCGGTGGCTTGGGAGGTCTCGGCGATGAGGGCCGGGTCGACGGCGGTTCCGGCCGCCAGGTGGCGGTCGTAGGGGAGGTGGATGACGGGGACGCCTTCGGCCGCGAGGAGGGCGCGGGAGCGGTTGAGGTCGCCGTCCACGTGGGGGGTGTGGGTGACCATGACGACGAGGGTGCGCTGCAGCAGGTGGGCGTGGGGGCTGCGGAGGAACCAGTCGAGGGCGCTGCGGGTGCTGAGGGCGCCGTCGGCGGTGGCGGGGGCGATGAGGATCTGGGCGTGGGACGAGGCCAGGACGCCCTGGTGGAGGTCGGAGGTGAGGCCCGGGCCGCAGTCGACGAGGCTGATGCCGAAGTAGCGGCTGAACTCGCCCTGGGCGGTCTGGAACTCCGGAAGGGTCAGCTCGTTCGTCAGGGCGCGTGAGGCGGACGCGGAGGCGACCCACAGGCGTTCTCCGGCCTGCGTCAGGTACGACTGCGCCGCCTCCCAGTTGGGCAGCGTCGTCAGGCCCCGGTAGGAGCGCTCGGCGTCGACGCCCAGCCGCAGCGGCAGCGAGCCGAGGCTCGGGTCGGCGTCCAGGACGAGCGTGCGGTCCCCGCGGTGCTCGGCGATCGTCCGCGCGACGAGCGCCGTCACCGTCGTCTTCCCGGCACCGCCGCGCAGGCTGGTGACGGCGATCCGCCGGCAGGAGCTGACCACCTGCCCCAGGATCCCGGCGGCCGCCTCCTGCTCCCGCACCGTCTGCGCGGCCCGCGCGCCCACGGCCCGCCGCACCCCGCGGCCCACCCGCCGGGAGAGGGGGTCCCCGTGCCGCATCCGCCGCATCAGCTCGTCCGCGACCGGACCTCCCGGCGGGTGCGCCCCCTGCGTCCACACGTCCTCTTCCACGGGCATGCCGGGAGGCGTCGGCTCGCCCTGTCCCGTCGGGATCTCGGGGACCGGAGGGAGCGCGGAAAGGGAGTCGTGCGGCGCGGGGACGACCGGTTGCGGGATTCCGCCGGGGGACGGCTCGCCCTGCCCGGCGGGAGGCTCCGCGGTCGGGACGGGTCCGGTCGGCGGACGCACCGGGAGGGGAGGCGGCGGAGCGGGAACGGCGGGGGGCGGCGTTCCCCCATAAGGGGACGGCTCGCTCTGGACGACCGGAGCAGCCGGTGAAGGAGGGGCGGCGGGGATGCCGGGGGGCGGCGTTCCCGCGTAGGGGAGCGGCTCGCTTTGGACGGCAGGAGCAACCGGTGAAAGAGGAGCGGCGGAGGCGCTGGGGGGCGGTGCTCCGCCGTAGGGAAGCGGGTCGCTTTGGACGGCCGGTACCGGCGGCGCGGCGGGCGCGGTGAGGGGGTCGTACGGGCTTCCGCCGTACGGGGACGGCTCGGCCGGGGGCGCCGGCGCGGCGAAGGGGGGAGGGGTGAGGGGCGAAGGCCGCGGGGCCGCGGCGCGCGGGGCGGGGGGCGCGACGGGGGAGGTGAGGGGGTCGGAGGCGCCGGGCGGGGTGCCGCCGGCGAGGCCGCGGGCGGGCAGGCCGAGAGCGCGGAGCGTGGAGACCTGCCAGTCGGACACCGCGAACCTTCCCCCTGAGACGGTGGGTGTGAGTTTAGTGGTGAGTTGTGATGGTTGTGGGATTAGGATGCGGCGGGCTGCCGGATCGGGAAGGGGGCGTCGGGTGTCCAAGGACTTGGTGGTTCTGGGGAGACGGGAACCCGACGTCGCCGGAGTGGCGGAGGCGTGCGGGAGCGTGTTCCGGGTGAACGGGACGGGCTGGCCGGTGCAGGTCTTCGACGACGCGGGGCGGCTGGTGCTGACCGTGGAGAGCCCGGTGCTGGTGGAGGCGCAGGGGGAGATCGAGCGGCTGCTGGGCGTGCGGGCCGACCCGCCGGTGTGGTGGGTGGACGTGCGGGCCGCCGCCGACCTGGAGGAGGCGGCCGCCGTGGCGCGTGAACTCGCCTCCGAGCTGGCCGGGCGGTTCAGCGGCGTGGTCTGGAGCAGCAGATGAGCGTCTCCGACGTCCTCACCCCCAGGGCGTCCGTCCTGCTGCAGGACCGGGCGGTGGTGCCGCTGCTGGGCTGGATGGCGCCGGAGGGCAGGGCGCTGCAGGTGGTGACCCCGCCGACCTCGCGGCTGACGCTGCCGCTCAGCCTCGCCCTGGCGGGCGCCGACGACCGCTGGGTCGTCGCGGACGGTCCGGCCTTCTACGACGGTCTCACCGGCCACCACCTGCACTGGGACGGCGGATGCTTCGTGCCGGACCCGCAGGCGCAGGGGCACGCCCCCGGTTTCACCGCGAAGTCCGAGACGGCCTCCGGCGGCCAGCTGTTCCTCACCATGGAGAGCCGCGTCCCGCAGGGCGAGCCGCTCGCGGGCGCGCTGGCCCAGGTCTGCCAGGCGGTCCTGGGCTACCCGCCGACCGGCTGGGGCCGTACCGAGCCGGCCGGGCTGCGCTGGGACCGCGCGCGTTTCACCGCGGAGCTGGGCAGCCGCCCCGGCCGCGCCGTCGTGGTCTGCTCGGCGGGCATGGTCGCCTCGACGTCCGTCATGCCGCTGCCGGACGGCTCCCACCTGGAGCAGTCGACGGTCGTCATCGGGTTCGCCGACCCCTCGACCGTGCCGGTGCCCCAGATGAGCGGCATCGTCGCCAAGCTGCCGGGCGTCTCGGCGGCCGCCGCCCAGGTCCGTTTCGGCAGGCCCGACCTGACCGTCGAGCCGCGCTGGACCGGCGCCCCGGTCTCCATCCAGCTCTGAGCGCGGCTGACCGGTTGCGGCCGGAGGACGAAGAGATTCGCGGCAGACGCGGCTTTTTCTAGGGCTTGTCATACTTGGTCGGGAGGGTGGTGGCATGTTCCTTGAACTTGGCGCGGCGAGACGGCACCCTTCTTACGCTGGGCAGGAAAGAAACCAACCGGGGAGCAGAGGGCGCTGACCTTGAGTGACGCGGCGAGGCGGACGACGCGGTGATGGACCGGGTCTATGTCGGCTGGCGCTACGACCAGGAGTACCCCGACCCGGGGCCCGAGCCGAGGCCCCCGCACCCGTACGTGGCGGGTACGCCCACCTGGCTGGAGGAGGCCGAGCAGTACCAGGGCGAGACGCTGCGCAACCGGCCGCTGAAGTACACCGCGGCCGGCGCGGCGCTCGGCGGGCTGCTCTTCCTCATGCTGGGCTTCGGCGACTGGCTGCAGTGGGCGTTCGCGCTGGTCGGGCTGCTGGCCTGCCTCAGCGTCATCGGCATCACCGGCTGGGCGGTCTGGCAGGGCGAGCAGGCGGCGCGCATCCGCAGGCGCGCCGACCGGCGGCGCCGCGAGCACGCCCAGGCCCGGATCGCCCAGCGCCGCGCCGAGGCCGAGGACGGCTACGCGCTCGCCCGCCGCAAGTGGGAGGCCGACCGCGCCGCCTACGAGAACCAGCGGGAATGGCACCCGGTGACGGTCCCGCCCGGCGTCGACCGCGTCGACATCGCCGGAGGCACCCTGGCGGGCTGGGCCGCGGCCGTCACCATGATGGGCGCCGCCCGGCTGGAGGCCGGCTCCCAGGTCACCGTGCTCGACCTGTCCGAGGGCGCGGTCGCCCGCGACCTGCTGCGCCTGCCCGGCGAGGACCCGCTGGTGTGGGTGCTGCCCGACGACCTCAAACGCCTCGACCTCGGCACCCGGCTGAAACCCGCCGAACTGGCCGACGTACTGTCGGTCGTGGTCGGCGCCACCGACTCCCGCTCCTCGGTCCGCGACACCTCCATCGACAACTCCCTGCTGGAACGGCTCATCCCGGTGCTCGGCGGCACCCCGCGCATCGCCCAGATCACCGCGGCGCTGCGGGCGCTGGCCCAGGTCGGCGACCCGCGGGACGACCTGCGGGCGGGACTGCTCACCGAGGAGCAGCTCGACCGCGTCTCCACCCTCTTCGGCCGCGACGCCGCCGACCGCGTCGTGCTGGAACGTGCCTGGACGCTGGAGTCGCAGCTGCGCAAGCTGGAGGACCTGGGCACCGACGCGGTGCACTTGCCGCCCGCCCCGCTGCGCGTCATCTCCCTGGACCGCAGGGCCGGCGTCCTGACCAACAAGATCCTGGCCACCTACGTCACGACCGCGCTGACCCACCTGCTGCGGCAGACGCCCGCCCACCGGCCGTGGGGCCAGACCCTCTTCCTGTGCGGGGCCGAGAAGCTCCGCGGCGACGTCCTGGACCGCCTCACCGACGCCTGCGAGACCACCGGCACCGGCCTCGTCCTCATGTACCGCACGATCCCCGCCCACGTGCGCGAACGCCTCGGCCGCGGCAACAGCGCCGTCGGCTTCATGCGCCTGGGCAACGCCTCCGACGCGGCCGCCGCCGCCGACTACCTCGGCGCCGAACCCCACCTCGTCCTCGCCGAGGCCACCGAGAAGGCCACCCCCGAGGAACCCACCGACCCCTACTACAGCACCGTCGCCTACGCCCGCCGCGCCATGGGCGAACACGCCCTCACCGCACCCCTGACGGCGCCCCGCCCCCACCGTCCGGCCCTCATCGACCTCATCTCCACCGGCCCCTGGCCCCGCACGGTCGCCGACGCCCAGGCCCCCCAGCCCACCCGCGAGCTCCGCCCCGAACGCCGCCAGCTCCAGGACCTCCCGCCCACCGCCATGGTCTTCACCCACGCCAACGACACCCACCTGGTGGACGCCAACCCAGGCATCATCACCCTCCCCACCGCCCAGCCCCTCCCCGACGGGAAGGACGCCCCGCCCGCCGGGGACTGACCCGCCTCAGCCCGCAGGGTGCTCCTCGGAGCCGTGGCCGCCGGAGGGCGGGAAGAAGCGGTCGGGCCAGGTGAGGACGGACTCCAGCCAGGGCGCGCGCAGGGAGTCGGAGAGGTGGCGCAGGCGGTCGGCGGGGTCCAGGCCGACCGAGACGAGCGCGAGGTCGTCCTCGTACGGGTCGGGGGGGACGCCCAGGAGGGCGTCGTGGGCGATGGGGCGGTTGGCGGGGAGCGAGGGGGACAGGGGGTGGCGGCTGAGGGCGCGCAGGCGCTGGCCGAGTTTCACATCGGGGGGCCGGCGGCGCATGCCGGGCAGGACGTAGTCCAGCGGGGGAGCGGGGGCGTTCGGGTCGGGGTCGGGGCCGTCCAGGGGGAAGAGCTTGTCCATCTCGTGCAGCCAGCGCAGCTGCGGGATGACGAAGCCCTGGCCCGGCGCGGCGGGGGCGGCGGCGGGATGGGCGGCCAGCAGCGCCGCGGCGGCCGCGGCGGTCGCCGACGTCAGGGCGGACGGGTCGAAGTCGGTGCGCAGCGCCAGGGCGCGGCGGCCGACCGAGCGGTCCAGGACGGTGGCGAGCATGCACTCGCGGGTGCGGGAGGACAGGCGCGACCAGGCGCGCGCCAGCTCGGGCGGGACGGCCGGCGGCGGCCGGTCGACCAGGTGCGCCAGCACCAGGACGTCGGCCCACAACCGCAGCCAGGCGTGCTCGGCGTCGCCCGACAGGAGGTCGGCCTTGCGCAGCTCGCTCAGCGAGCAGGCGCGCCGGGAACGGCACTCGGTGCCGCACGCCACCGAACGGCGCCCCCGCACCGGCGGCGGCGGGCCCGGCCGCGCCTCCTCCCGGTCCTCGCCCCAGGGCACCCGCACCCGCAGCGGCCGGTCCATCCCGTCGGCGAAGACCGCCGCGTCGCCCGGCCGCAGCGACACCACCTCGCGCGACTGGTCGGGGTCGAGGTTCATCGCCGAGCCGACCACATGCCGGTCGTCGTGCGCGGGAAGCCGGTGCACGATCTTCAACGCGGTGTTCTTGACCACGTCGGGGATGAGCTTCACCGGGATCTGCTCGGCCACCACGATGCCCTCGCCGTAGGCGCGGATCTCGGCGAGCATCCCGGCGAACAGCTCGACCGCGTGCGCGGAGGAGCCCTCCCGGTGGCGCAGCAGCCGGTGCGCCTCCTCGATGACGATGACGTGCTGCAGACCCCGCGTCCGCCCCTCGCGGGCCCGCATCCGCAGGTGCTCCACGACCCGGATGATGAGCGTGCCCATGAGGAACGCCTTGTCCTCGTCGTTGGCGACGTCCTCGATCGCCAGCACGACGTTCTCGCGCAGCAGCCCGCCGATGTCGGCGTCGTGCCCGCCCTCGAAGAACCGGCCCGCCGAGCCGATGCGCAGCGAGCGCAGCCGCACGTCGACGAAGCCCTTCACGTCCGACATCAGCTCCTTGCCGTAGCCGACGTCGTCGATGACCTCCATCGCCGCCTGCTGGAGCTGCTCCAGCGTCGGGACGGCCGGGGGGACCCGGGCGCCGGGCCTGCCGCCGCCCGTCACCACGTCCCAGCCGCACGCCTCGTACACCCGCTGCAGCGCCTGCGCCATGATCTGCGGGAACGGCTCCTCGGCGGCGAAGGCGGCTTGGAACAGCGCGCGGATCATGTCGATGTGCGCCTGGACGGGGTAACCGGGCTCGGGCGCCAGCGGGTTGACCGACAGCGGCACCGCCGACGGGTCCGACGGGTTGACCACCGTCACCGGGGCGTCGATCCGCCCCGCCATCGCCGCGTACTCGGCCTTGGCCGGCTCGATCGCCAGCCACGGCACGCCCGCGTACGTCAGCTGCTCCAGCAGGTGCCGCACCGTCTGGGACTTGCCGGAACCCGTCGCGCCCGTCACGAACGCGTGCCTGTTCAGCGTCTCCAGCGGCACCGTGAACCGCCCGACCGCGCGGTCCTGCCCGTCGAGGACGGCGCCGAGCTCCAGCCCGCCCGGCGGGGTCTCGGAGGTGACGTCGAAGAACCCCGACTCCACCACCCGCACACCCGGCACCTCGCGGCGCGGCAGCCCCGCCAGCGCGGCCAGCACCCCGGCGGACGAGACGAACGGGAAGCCGTCCTCGGCGCCGCCGAGCGTCTCGGCGAGGGAGCCGAAGCCGCGGCCGGTGCGCAGCCGGTACGGGTGGTGGCCCAGCTCCAGCGAGCCCACCAGCACCGGCGCGACCTGGTCCAGCTCGGCCGGTGTCGCCGCGCCCGCCAGCACCCGGACGCGCCACAGCCCGGCCTCCCGGTAGGCGTCGAGCTCGGCCATCCGCCGCTCGGCCCGCCCCGGATCGTTCTGCTCGTCGCGGCGCAGCATGCGCAGCTCGTGCCGCAGCTCGCGCAGCTCGGCGTCCAGCTCCTGCTCGGAGCACGGCTCGGCCGCCACCAGCCACCCGAACGGCCGCCCGAGCAGGGTCATCAGCATCGACTCGAACAGCGAGGAGTGCTCGTGGTGGCCCGTCCCCGCCAGAGGCGGCGCCTGCCGGCCCGGACAGCGCCGCCACACCATCCGCGCCGCCGTGCGCAGCCACTCGTCGCCGCACTCCCCGCCCCGCGCCCCGTTGGGGAACAGCAGCGGACCCCGCCCCGACCCCGCGTTCGTGACCAGCTCCAGCGGCGCCCCGCCGCCCCGGGACAGCCAGCCCACCACGAACGGCCGGTGCTGCTGCGCGGCGGACAGCGCCGCGGGCAGCACCGTCACGAAATCCCACTCCGCCGAGGAGACCCGCTGCGCCGCGGGAATCGCCTCGATCCGGAACCACGGCCCCTGCGAGGTCAACACCCCCTCATCATGCCGCCGCACTCCGCTGACCGCCCGAAGTCGTCCACAGCACCCACGGCCGAGGCCACAAGGGGCCGCCGTCCATGAAGCCCGTGCGAACGGGAAGACGACGAACACACCGCTCGATCGCCGCCTGCGGCACCGCCGCGCGTCACCGCGCACCGCCGCGCGTCGCAGGCCGGGTCCGTACGCCGCTTGAGCGCCTTTCCGCGGTCTCGCGCGACCGGAGCGCGGCGGGGCGTCAGATGTTCTCGCGGGTCCAGGTCTGCAGGCCCTGCTCGGTGGCGAGCGGGTTCCACAGGTCGAGGAACGCGCGCTTGGTGTCGGTCGCCTTGTCGGTGACGTCCTTCAGGCGCGCGGCGGCGTCCTGGCCGCAGCCGTTCTCCTCCGACAGCCAGGTGAGGGCCTCCTGGTTGGAGTCGATGGACGCCTGGAGGGCGTCGACCAGCGCCTGCTTCACCGCTTCGCCGTCGTCGAAGGCGGAGAGCGACAGCTCTCCCGCGGTGGTCAGCTGGCCCTGGCGCTCCTCGATGGCGGTCTCGAAGGTGGAGATGTCGGTGTCCTTGTTCGCGCACGTGTACGTGATGCCGGACAGCTTCTTGCGGCTGGCCGACATGTCGTCCAGCAGGGCGTTGACCGCCTCCGCCTGCGTCTGGGGGTCGCCTTCGGCGGGCGCGTCCTTCTCCTCGCCGGGGGCCTGGACGGGGGGCTGGGACGTGCCCGGCCGGGAGACCGGCGCGTTCTTGTCGTCCTCCTTGTTCCAGAAGACGTAGCCGACGACGATCGCGGCGGTCAGCAGCGCGGCGATCAGACCGGCGATCAGCGGGCCCCGCCAGCGCGGAGCCTCGTCGGGCAGCCACTGCTCACCGTCGTTGCGGGGCGGCGCCTGCTGATCGGGACCGGACGACCAGGGCTGCTGCTGCTGGCCGCCGCCGCCCCACTGCTGGGGCCCGGGATCGGCGTCCCAGGGGCGCGCCTCGCCCGGCTGCTCGCCCCACGGGCGCTGCTGCGGCGGCGGCTGCTGCTGCTCGGCCCAGGGCCGGTCGTCCGGCTGGTCGGCCCACGGGCGCTCCTGTGGACCGTCCGACCACGGGCGCTCCTGCGGACCGTCCGACCAGGGGCGTTCCTGCGGGCCGCCCCAGGGCCGCTCCGGCTGCTGCCCGCCCCACTGCGGCTCCGGCGGCTGCTCCGGCCACGGCCGCTCCTCCTGCGGAGGGCCGGCCTGCCAGCCCTGCCGGACGGGCTCGGGCTGCCAGGGCTCCGGCGGCCAAGGATCGTTCCCGGCGGGCGCGGAACTCCACGGCGAGACCTCGTCGGCCTGGGGGAGCACGGCATCGCAACGGGTGCATCGACCGAGCGAACCCGGGGTCTCACTACGGCATTCGGGACACTGCATCGGCGGCCTCGAGTCGGGGGAAACTTGCAGCCAGGACGTTCTTCGCCCCACACATTACAGTGGTCACCCGTTCACGGCCCGCTGAGCGTGCCCCGTGGGCCGTTCAGAAGCTCTTGCGCTTGGGCAGCCCGTACTGCGGCGCGACCGGGTTCCACAGCTTGAGGAACTGGCTCTTGGCCTGGGTCGCCTGCGTCGAGAGCGCCGCGCCGCGCTTGTAGTGCGCGCCCTTGGGCGGGGTCTTGCCCTTGCAGCCCTGGTGGGTGCGCGCCCAGGCCAGGTAGGCCAGGTCCACGTCGAGCGACAGCTTGAAGGAGCGGGCGAGGGAGTCGCGCAGCTGCGCGCCGCCGGGCAGCTCGGCGACGTTCAGCTGCTGCGCCCGCTTCCACTGCGTCCTGCGCTGCTGGGCGACCTGCTGCATGTCGGAGATGGAGGCGGGCAGCGCCTTGCACTTGCGGGCCTTCACCAGCGCGCCGCCCAGCACGCCGCGGCTCCTGGCGCTGGCGTTCAGCAGCGTCTGCACCTTCTTGGCCTGCCGGGCCGCGGCGGAGTCGGCGGCGGGCAGGTCCACCGGCTGCTGCGCGACGGGCTTCTGCTGCTGCGGCTGCACCTTCTTCTTCTCGTCGTCCCCGTCGCCTGCGAACACGAAGGCGACCGAGGCCACGGCCACGGCGACGAGCGCGGCCACCCCGATGAGGAGCGGCTTGTTCTTGGCGCCGCCCTTGGCGGACGGGGCGGGGTGCGGCTGCGCCATCGGCGGCGGCCCGCCGGGTGCCCACAGCGGCTTCTCCGCCTGGGCGTCCCATCCGGCCGACTGCGGGAACCCGCCCGCCGCCGGCGGCGCGGGAGCGGGGACGAAACCCTGCTGCGGCTGGACGCCCTGCGGCACGGGCGGGACGTACGGCGGCCCGTGCTCCGGCTGCGGCGCGTACTCCGGCTGTCCGTGCTCCGGCTGGACGTACCGCAGCGTGTGCTCCGGCTGCCCGTGCTCGGGCTGGGCGTACTCCGGCTGGACGTACTGCTGCGTGTGCTCGGCCTGCCCGTACTCGGCCCGCCCGTGCTCCGGCTGGACGTACCGCAGCGTCTGCTCGGGCTGTCCGTACTCCGGCTGCGCGTACTGCTGCGTGTGCTCGGGCTGGACGTACTCGGCCTGCGCGTACTCCGGCTGGACGTACTCGGGTTGGACGTATTCGGACTGCGCGTATTCGGGCTGCGCGGGCGCGGCGGCGAGCCCGTGCTGCGGCGCGGGCGGGGCGTGGGGCGGCTCGGCGGCCGGGGCGCCGGGCTGCGGGAACTCGGGGGAGCCCATGGCCGCGAAGGTGGAGTCGGCGGGGAAGACGACGGGCGGCGCGGCGGGTTCGGGCGCGCCGTCGGGCACTGGGGCGGAGGGTCCCGTCCGCACCTGCGGGAGCTCGCCCGAGAAGCCGTCGGAGGGCTGCGGCGGCACCGGGCCGGCGAACCAGGAGTCGGGCACGGCCGGCACGGCGGGGGTCTCGGGCGCCTGCGGCGCCGTGGGCTGCGGGGTCCAGGCCTGCTGCTGCGGCAGCGGGACGGGGCCGGAGGGCCCGTCCATGGCGGGGGTCCACCACTCGGTGGCCTCCCCGGGCGCGGGCGCGGCGGCCTGCGGACCGGGCGCCGGCGCTCCGGG
>NZ_BAAAHH010000046.1:13486-45084 GCF_039525175.1 Actinocorallia libanotica | reverse complement strand
GGGTGACCTCGGGGGCCGCCGGCGCGGCGGGCCTGGGGCGCGAGCGGACGCCGGAGGGCGGGCGGCCGGGGCACCAGCAGGAACTCGCGCTGACCCGCTGCGAGGAGCGCATCTCCTTCCAGACCGAGGAGATCGAGACGGGCCGCGTACGGCTGCACAAGTACGTGGACGTCGTCCCCGTGGAGGAGCGGGTCCGGCTCGTGCACGAGGAGTTCGAGCTGGAGCGGCTCCCGGTCGCCGAGGGCGTCGCCGACATCGGCGAGGACGCCGTCGAGGTCGTCCTGCGCGGCCAGGAGGCGTTCGCCGTCAAGGAGATCCACGCGGTGGAGCGGGTCCGGCTCAACATCAAGCAGGTGCCCGAGGAGCGGGTGATCCGCGACGAGGTCCGCCGGGAGCGGATCGAGGTCGAGCGCCTGGAGGCCACGGGTCCGGGGACCGTCCCGGGCAGGGGCGCGCGGACGGGCGCCGAGACGCGGCCGGACGCGGTGGACCGCAGCGACGAGCCTCCCGGGCCCGGCCGGGGAAGGAAGCGGTGATCCTCTGCGTTCTCCGGGACCGGCGGCTCTTCGGGGCCGCCGGTCCCGGCTTCTGGCGGACCCGCCCCGGGTGAGGGCCGCCCCCGGACGGAAGCGGGACGGGTTTGTCGGTGCCGGGCCGTACGGTGGGGGAGATGGCAGTCAGGGGAGGGCACGTGCGCCAGGAACTCGACCTTCAGCGGATCGAAAAGCCGTTCGAGGTCGTCACGGAGATGACACCCGCGGGGGACCAGCCCGCGGCGATCGCGGCGCTGTCCGAGCGGATCCGGCGCGGCGAGAAGGACTCGGTGCTGCTGGGCGCCACCGGCACCGGCAAGACGGCCACCGTCGCCTGGCTCGTCGAGCAGGTGCAGCGGCCGACGCTGGTCATGCTGCCCAACAAGACGATCGCCGCGCAGTTCGCCAACGAGCTGCGCGAGATGCTCCCGAACAACGCCGTCGAGTACTTCGTCTCCTACTACGACTACTACCAGCCGGAGGCGTACGTCCCGCAGACGGACACCTACATCGAGAAGGACTCCTCGATCAACTCCGAGGTCGAGCGGCTGCGGCACTCGGCGACCTCGTCCCTGGTGACCCGGCGGGACGTCGTGGTGGTGGCGTCGGTCTCGTGCATCTACGGCCTCGGCACGCCCGAGGAGTACGTCAAGCAGATGATCAAGCTCGAGACCGGCATGGAGATCGACCGCGACCACCTGCTGCGCCGCCTGGTGGACATCCAGTACGCCCGCAACGACCTGGCGTTCACCCGCGGCACCTTCCGGGTGCGCGGCGACACCATCGAGGTGATCCCGCAGTACCAGGAGCTGGCCGTGCGGATCGAGATGTTCGGCGACGAGATCGACAAGCTCGCCACCCTGCACCCGCTCACCGGCGAGGTGATCTCCGAGCACGAGGCGCTGCACATCCTGCCCGCCACCCACTACGGCGTGGGCGAGGAGCTCATGAACCGGGCGGTCGCCGGGATCGAGGCCGAGCTGGCCGAGCGGCTGGCCGAGCTGGAGGGCCAGGGCAGGCTCCTGGAGGCGCAGCGGCTGCGCATGCGCACCACCTACGACCTGGAGATGATGCGCCAGATCGGCACCTGCTCGGGCATCGAGAACTACTCGCGGCACATGGACGGCCGGGCGGCCGGCTCGGCGCCGCACACCCTGCTGGACTTCTTCCCCGACGACTTCCTCCTGGTGCTGGACGAGTCCCACCAGACGGTCCCGCAGATCGGCGCGATGTACGAGGGCGACGCCTCCCGCAAGCGCCAGCTGGTCGACCACGGCTTCCGGCTGCCGTCCGCGCTGGACAACCGGCCGCTGAAGTGGGAGGAGTTCCTCGAGCGCATCGGCCAGACGGTCTACCTGTCGGCCACGCCCGGCCCGTACGAGCTCGGCCGGGTGCAGGGCGACGTGGTCGAGCAGGTGATCCGCCCGACCGGCCTGGTCGACCCGGAGATCGTCGTCAAGCCCACCGACGGCCAGATCGACGACCTCGTCCACGAGATCCGCCTGCGCACCGAGCGCTCCGAGCGCGTCCTGGTCACCACCCTGACCAAGAAGATGGCCGAGGACCTCACCGACTACCTGCTGGAGCTGGGCGTCCGGGTGCGCTACCTGCACAGCGAGGTCGACACCCTGCGCCGCATCGAGCTGCTGCGCGAGCTGCGCCAGGGCGAGTTCGACGTGCTGGTCGGCATCAACCTGCTGCGCGAGGGCCTGGACCTGCCCGAGGTCTCCCTGGTGGCGATCCTGGACGCCGACAAGGAGGGCTTCCTGCGCTCGGAGACGTCCCTGATCCAGACCATCGGCCGCGCCGCCCGCAACGTCTCGGGCCAGGTGCACATGTACGCCGACAAGATCACCCCGTCGATGGAGCGGGCGATCGGCGAGACCGACCGCCGCCGCGCCAAGCAGCAGGCCTACAACGCCGAGCACGGCATCGAGCCCCGCGCCCTGCGCAAGAAGATCGCCGACATCCTCGACTCCATCGTCCGCGAGGACGAGGACACCGAGGCGAGCCTCGGCGGCGCCCGCCCCCGCGGCAGGGCGCCCGTCCCCGCCCTCGGCGGCCGCGTCGGCGGCCACACCGCCGACCTGGTCACCGACCGCCCCCGCGCCGAGCTGGAGGAGCTCGTCCTCTCCCTCACCGAGCAGATGCACCAGGCGGCCAAGGACCTCCAGTTCGAGCTCGCCGCCCGCCTCCGCGACGAGATCAAGGAGCTCAAGCGCGAACTCCGCGACCTCAAGGAGGCCGGCATCTCCTGACCGCTCACCCGGGCCGCCGGGGGCCGCGTGGCGAGGCGCCGCGGCCCCCGGCGGGCCCTCCTCTGCCCGGGACGGTCCCGTCCTGCGCCGGACGGCCGGCTCGCCGCGGGCCGGAGGCGGCCGGGGCGGAGGGCGGCCGGGGAGAGGACCGACCGGAAGCGGGGCTCAGCGGGGGCGGAGAGCGGCCGGGGAGAAGGACCGACCGGAAGCGGGCTCAACCGGAAGCGGGGGCCCGCCTCCGGCGGCGTATGCGGCGGACGAGCCGGAAGGCGGCGTACAGGAGGGCCAGGAGGAGCAGGAGGCCCGCGACCGGGGCGAGGACGGCCAGGAGGCTGAGGCCCAGGGAGAGGCCGTCCTCGGCGGTGCTGAGGACCGGAGCGGCCGTGCCGGCGGTGCCGGTGTTGGCGATGGGGCGCACGAGGGTCTTGAGCACGTGCACGGCCAGCGCCGTGAGGACGCCCGGCACCCAGCTCAGCCACGTGTGCTCCTGGAGCGCGGCCAGGCCGGTGCCGAGCCCGGCGTCGAGGTCGGCGGCCGCGGCCGTGGCCGCCGTGGCGGCGCCGCCCGCGGCGGGCCGCACCAGCGTCATGACGGCGTCGTTGACCGAGTCGACCAGCGGCACCTTGTCCAGCACCATCTCGGCGGCCAGCAGCACCGCCAGGCCCGCCAGCACCCACCCGTTCCCCATCCAGGAGAACTCCCCGGGCAGCACCACCAGATCGGTGTACCGCCCCAGCAGCCCCACCACCAGGATCGGGATGTAGGCGTTGAGCCCGGCCGCTCCGGCCAGCCCCAGGCCCGTCAGGAAAGCGAACATGATCCTCCCGCGCCGCGCGGAGGAAGGCCCGGCACGCTCCGCGGCGCCCCGCCTCCTCCGTCCTGTATCGGACGGTCCGCGACCCGGGAAGGTTCACCCTCCCCGACGCCCCGCGGCCGACCGGGAAACCCGCGGCCCTCCGGCCCGTCCGGAGGATCTGCGGTCGGCCCCGAGAGGCCGGGATCCGGTCCTGGCGGGCAGGGCCCTGGTCCGGGCGGCCGGGGACCGGCTCCGGGGCGGAGGGGTCAGCGCAGGAGGAGGAGGGGGAGGAGGACGGTGTCCAGGAGGCGGTCGGCCAGGGAGGGGTCGGGGGCCGGGTCGCGGAGCATGGTGCGGTAGCTCAGCAGGGCCGGGACCAGGGAGAAGATGAGCCGGGGGTCGGCGTCGGGGCGCAGCTCCCCGCGCAGGACGGCGCGGCCGAAGATGTGGCGGACGCACTCCACGCGCGGGTAGAGGATGCGCTGCCGGAAGGCGCGGTCCAGGGCGGGGGCGGCGGACAGCCGGGCCATCGTGCGCACCAGGAGCTCGCCGTGCTCGGAGTACTCGCGCGCCAGGTGCACCACGAGCGGGCGCAGCTCGGCGCGCAGGCCGCCCAGGTCGCCCGGGTCGGCGGGCGGGGGGAGCAGGGCGGCGAGGGAGTCCGCCAGCAGCTCGTCCAGGAGGGGCCAGCGCCGGCGCAGCGCCGCGCCGTCGACGTCCGCCAGCACCGCGACCTCCTCGTGGGAGGGCCCGCGGCCGGAGGAGTCCTGGAACACACCGAGGGTGGCGGCGTGGATCTCGCCGAGCCGCCGTGAGAGATCGCTCTCCGTGAGGGTCACCGCACCGCCTTCGGGGGGAGGGGAATGGCTGCGGGCATGCGTGTGCTCTGTCACCGTCCGGTGGCCCACAGTGTTGCAGGGGAGCGGCGGCGGTGTCAGGAAGTTCCACCGAAATATCGAGGATTTATCGCTCCGGAGGAGAAGTTTTCTCACTAGATCATCTCCTGTGTCGAAATTCGACGGTCGGAGCGGGTGTGGGAAGCGCGGCCTTCGGATACCTGGCGGTCGGTATCCGCAAGCGTGGCCGCTCCTTTAGGGTCGGGGAAAAGCCGGATGACGCCTGCGGGGGTGGGCATGGGGACCTGGGCCCGAGCCAGAGCGCGTGTTCTGCTCGCCCTGGCCCTGTTCGCGGTGGTGCTCCTCGGCGCGGGCGTGCCCCTGCTGTCGGAGCGGGCGCGCTGCCGGATGTTCGGCATCGGCTGCGAGCACCCGTCCGGGCCGCCGCCGCTGCCGGCCGCGGCCCTGCCCGGCAGGCAGCCGCTCACCCCGCTGGAGGCCGCCTCCCAGGGCGCTTATGTGGCACTGGGCGACTCCTTCTCCTCCGGGGAGGGCGCCTACGCCCTCCCCGACGACCTGGCTCCGGAGAACCGCTGCCACCGGACGTCCCGCAGCTACGTGCACACCGTCTCCAGGACGTTCGAGTTCGCCGGAGGCTCCCGGTTCTTCGCCTGCGCCGGCGCCCGCACCGAGCACTTCTTCACGTCCAAGGCCGGCGAGCCGCCCCAGGTGGAGCACGCCGACGCGGGCACCAGCCTGATCACCCTCAGCATCGGGGGCAACGACCTGGGCTTCACCAAGGTCCTCGCGGGCTGCATCCTGGCCCTCCCGTGGTCGGGCGCCTGCCAGGGGCAGGACGCCGGTCTCGAGGCCCGCAAGCCCGTGCTGAGGCAGGAGCTGACCAGGATCGTCCGGAGCCTGCGGGAGCGCTCGCCCCGCGCCCGCGTCATCCTGCTCGGCTACCCCAGGCTGTTCGGCGAGCGGGAGGGCGCGGCCCTGGACAACCTCGGCGTCGCCGACCAGCGCTGGCTGAACGCCCAGGGCAAGGAGCTGAACGACCTGGTCCACGAGGTGGCCCGGGCCGCCGACGGGGAGCTGGCGCAGCAGGGCGCGCCGGGCTCGGTGGAGTTCATCGACGTCTACAGCGCCTTCACCGGACACGAGGTGGGCACCGGCGTCCCCTACGTGAACGGCCTCGACGTCGACCTCAGCGCCTTCAAGGTGAAGATCCACAGCTACCACCCGAACGCCGCGGGCTACACGGCCCTGGCGGAGCTGGTGACCCGGCAGGTGCGCCAGGGGCCGGGCCGCCCGCTCAACCAGTGGCGCTAGCTCACTCCCCGGCGGAGGACAGGGCCGAGAGCCGCTCCATGGAGTCGGCGAACTCCTCGACCATGTCGTAGACGACCTGCTTGGCGGGCTTGATGGTGTTCATCATGCCCACGCACTGGCCGACGAAGTAGTTGACCAGCTGCTGCGCGCCCTCGTTGCCGCTCTCGGCGTGCTTGGACAGGTGCCGCATGGCGGCCTCGGCGACGATCATCTGCAGCGGCATGGGCAGCGAACCGGGGGAGTCGGGCCCCTCCCACTCCTCGGTCCAGGCCGACACCAGCTGCCGGGCGGGCTTGCCGGTGCGCGAACGCGAGCGGACGGTGTCGCGGGCGGTGGCCTGGAGCATCTTCTGCTTGACCGTCTGCGGGGTCTCGGCCTCCTCGGTGGTCAGCCACACCGATCCGGTCCACACCCCCGAAGCGCCCAGCGCCAGGGCCGCGGCGACCTGCCGGCCGGAGGCGATGCCGCCGGCGGCCAGCACCGGGACGGGCGCCACCGCGTCGACGACCTGGGGCACCAGCACCATCGTGGAGATCTCGCCGGTGTGCCCGCCGGCCTCGCCGCCCTGGGCGACGATGAGGTCGACGCCGGCGGCCACCTGGCGCCGGGCGTGCTCGACGGTGCCCACCAGTGCCGCCACCGGCACCCCGGCGGCCTTGGCCTTCTCCACCATGATCGGCGGAGGCGTGCCCAGCGCGCTGGCGATGAGCCCGATCCGGTGGGACAGCGAGACGTCGATCAGCTCGGTGGCCCCGGCCCCGGTGACGCCCCGCGCCCCGCTCCTGGCGGCCCTGGCGGCGTTCTCCCCGGCCAGGTCGGGCACCGGCACGCCGTACTTCTCGAACAGCCGGACGAGGAACTCCCAGTGCTCCCGGGGGATCGCCGCGAGGGGGTCGCCGCCCTCCCGCGCCGAGGCGTCGATCTTGGCGGGCACCAGGACGTCCACGCCGTAGGGGCGGCCGCCGGTCTCCCGGTCGATCCAGGCCAGCTCCTCCTCCAGGCGCCGGGGGGTGTAGGCCACGGCCCCCAGGACGCCGAACCCCCCGGCGTTGGTGACGGCCGCGACCACGTCACGGCAGTGGCTGAACGCGAACAGCGGGAACTCGATCCCGAGCAGGTCACAGACGTCGGTCTTCATGCCACGACCATACCGAATCTCATTCGGTTCGGGACCCCCGCGGCCCCGGGAAAGGCGGAGCGGGACCTGCCGGAAAGCGAGGCGCCCCCGTCCCGCGGGGCGGGACGGGGGCGCTCGGAGCGCGGGGCTCAGGCCGGGACGAACTCCAGCAGCGGCTCGCCCTCCTCCTGGGGGGTGAACCGCGCCCGGAGCGCCAGGCCCTCGGCGGGGGCGTCCACGTCCGCCAGGGCGGCGTGCAGCCAGGGGCCCTCGGCGAGCTCCACCAGCCCGATGCGGGCGGCGGGCCCGCCCCCGCGGCCCGGCCCCGCGGCCCAGCTCACCAGCGTGCCCGTGCCCTCGGCGGCGGCCCACTCCAGCCGCTGCGCGCCGCACCCGGCGCAGCCCGCGGCGTCCGGCGCGTACCACCGGCCGCACTCGCCGCACCTGCGGACGACCAGCTCGCCGCGCAGCGCCCCGTCGAAGAACGCGTCGGTGCGTCCGTCACGTCTGATGGTCATCGTGTTCACCGTCCTGCTCGCGCGCCCGGCGCCGTCGGGCCGAGGATGAGGGTGCTGTGGTGGTCGAGGATGCCGCCGTTGCCGCTGACGAGGATCACCTCGTTGCGCTCGGCCTGGCGCTCGCCGCCCTGGCCGCGCGCCTGGATCACCGCCTCGGACAGGGGCGTCATGCCCCACATGTAGTAGCCCGACAGCTGTCCGCCGCCGGTGTTGGTCGGCAGCCGCCCGCCCGGGCCCAGCGCCCCGGACTCGGCCAGCGCCCCGCCCTCGCCCTTGGCGCAGAACCCGTAGTCCTCCAGGGTCAGCAGGGTGGTGATGGTGTAGCAGTCGTAGACCTGGCACTGGTCGACGTCGGCGGCGGTGACCCCGGCCATCTTCATCGCGGTCGGCCCGGAGACCGCCGCGCCGGTGGTCAGCCCGAACCCGCTGCCGCGCTCCATGGTGTGCCCCGGGTGGCCCTGGCCCCAGCCCAGCACGTGCACGGGGGGCTGGGCGAGGTCGGCCGCGCGGTCGCCGCGGGTGACGACCACCGCGATCGCGCCGTTGGAGACCAGGCAGCAGTCCAGCAGGTGCAGCGGCTCCACGACCCAGCGCGAGTTCTGGTGGTCCTCGATCGTGATCGGGTCGCGCATCTGGGCCAGCGGGTTCATGGTCGCCCACTGCCGGGTGGAGACGGCGACCGCGCCCAGCTGCTCGCTGGTGGTGCCGTAGCGCGCCATGTGCCGCTGGGCGGCCAGCGCGTAGTAGGCGTTGACGCTGCGGAAGCCCTGGGAGGCCGTCATGCCGCCGTAGCCGTAGTACTCGCGCGCCGACCGGTCGTAGGCGGCGCCGGCGGACTGCTGGGGCTTCAGCGGCGCGTCGGCGAAGACGCAGGCGATCGTGTCGGCGGCTCCGCTCTGGACGAGCATCGCCGCGTGGGCGACCATCGCGCCCGCGGTGGCGCCGAAGGCGTGCATCAGGCTGAGCACGCGCAGGTCGCGCAGGCCCAGCGTCTGGGCGAGCTCGATGCCGGGGGAGCCGCCCAGGCCGTGGCTGACCAGCAGCCCGTCGAGGTCCGCCAGCTCCAGCCCGGCGTCGGCCGCGGCCAGCCGCACCGCGTCCGCGGCCAGCCGGCGCGGACTGCGCCCGTACACCTTGCCCAGCTCGGTCATGCCGAGGCCGGCGATCGCCGCTCCCACCCGATTACCTCCCGATCGTCCGTTGCCCGCAGCATACCGAACGGGATTCGGGAAAAAGTGGGGGGATTGATCGCGCTCGGACGGACACCGGGAGTCCTCAGTGTGCTACCTTGAGCAGTGGTCGTAGCTGTTCTTTCGCTGATCGAGTGTTCGATTGCCTGCGGAGTGCACTTCCGCGGGCTTTCTTCATTTACGGGGGGACTCTCGCGGCGGCCGCGGGCTCGCGCAGTGTGGGCCCGGAGTTACAACCCAGGAGTGCAGTATGGCGCAGGGCACCGTCAAGTGGTTCAACGGTGAGAAGGGCTTCGGCTTCATCTCTCAGGATGAGGGCGGCCCGGACGTCTTCGTCCACTTCAGTGCCATCCAGGGCAGCGGTTACCGCAACCTGGAGGAGGCCCAGCGGGTGGAGTTCGACATCACCCAGGGCCCCAAGGGTCCGCAGGCCGAGAACGTCCGCGGGATCTGATCCACGCAAACGTGCGAGGGGCCCCCTCAGCCTTCGGGCTGAGGGGGCCTCCTCGTTTCTCCGCCCCCGGCGCCTTCTCGGCCCGGAACGGGGAGCGCGGGGATCAGGTGCGGAACGGCCCCGTCACGCAGTAGGTGATGCCACCGCTGGAGGAGCCGGACGTGCCGCGCTGCGAGGAGAAGTACAGCCGGTTCCCCGCCGGGTTGAACGCCGGCCCGCACAGCTCCGAGGAGCCCTGCCCCGTCACCCGCAGGAACGGCGCCACCCTGTCGTCGGGCGTGATGACGTTGATCTCCATGTTCCCGCCGTCCTCGGCGACGTACAGGTCGCCGTAGGAGGAGCCGGTGATGTTGTCCACCCCGGTCAGCGGCGCGGTCCCGCCCGTGACCAGGCCGTCGTCGTAGGCCAGTTCGAACGTGCTCGCGCCCAGGTCGAACTGCCAGACCCGGTTGTCCCCCTTCGTGGTGATCCACACCGTGTCGTCGGCGTACCAGCAGCCCTCGCCGCCGTTGAAGGACTTCGACCCCGCCACCTGGTTCCGGGTGGCCGTCGGCGAGCCGTCCGGGTCCGGCACGGTGGCCCAGCCGAACGACCCAGACGTGCCCGAGCCCGCCACCAGCACCTGGAGGGTGCCCGATGACAGGTTCCCCCAGGTGGCCGGGACGAAGCGGTAGAAGCGCCCGTCGGTCTCGTCCTCGGTGAGGTAGATCACCTGGCGGACGGGGTCGGCCGCGGCCGCCTCGTGCTTGAACCTGCCCATCGCCGGACGCGCCGCCGCCGAGCCGCCGAAGGGGTAGGTCTCCCAGACCCGGCCGAGGCCGACCTCCTCGCACGACAGCCAGGTGTTCCACGGCGTCTTGCCGCCCGCGCAGTTGTTGTTCGTGCCGCTGAGGATGCGCGAAGCCGCCGTCGGCGTCCCGCCCGAGTCGAACCGGATCATGGAGGCGCCGCCCCCGGCGGAACCGGACACCTCGGAGTTGGACACGTAGATCCAGCCGCTCCCGTCGGCGAAGCAGGCTCCGCCGTCGGGAGCGGAGTGCCACACGTAGGAGGTGCCGGGCACCGCCTGGCCGGACCGGGCCACGACCTGGCTGGTGAAGCCGGAGGGCAGCCGGATGCCGTTGGCGTCGGCGGCCAGCAGCGCCCCGTAGGGGCCGGTGCCGATCTGCGCGGGGGCGGCCAGCGCCCCGCGCATCAGTGAACCGGAGACCGCGGCGGTCCCCGCGGCGAGCACGCCGGCGCGCATGAAGGTACGACGTTCCATCTTCGGGGGTCTCCCTGAGGGAAGGTGATGGGACGTCTCAGTCATCTCCGCGCGGAGGGTACGCCGGGGTGCCGCGGGGTTGCCGTTGGATGATCTCCTGGTGTCCGGCCGGGGGCCGCGCCCCCTCAGCGTTCGGCGAAGGCGTCCGTGGCGGAGATCAGGCGGTGCAGGATGCCCGGCTCGTCGAAGGCGTGCCCCGCGTCGTCCACGATGTGGAACTCCGCCTCGGGCCAGGCCTTGTGCAGGTCCCAGGCGGTGGCCATGGGCGTGCACACGTCGTAGCGGCCCTGGACGATCACCGCGGGGATGTGCCGGATGCGGTCGATGTTCGCCAGGATCCACTCGTCGGACTCGAAGAACCCGCCGTTGCGGAAGTAGTGGTTCTCGATCCGGGCGAAGGCCAGGGCGTACTCGGGCTCGGCGAAGTGGCCGACCAGCTCGGGGTCGCGGCGCAGGGTGACCGTCCCGCCCTCCCAGGTGGACCAGGCGCGCGCGGCGGGCAGGTGGACCGCCGGGTCCGGGTCCTCCAGCCGGACGGCGAACGCCTCGATGAGGTTCTCCCGCTCCTCCTCGGGGATCGGCTCCAGGTAGCGCTCCCACAGGTCGGGGAAGAGCAGCGAGGCGCCGTACTCGTAGAACCAGAAGATCTCGAAGGGCCGGAGCAGGAAGATCCCGCGCAGCACCAGCTCGCTCACCCGGTCGGGGTGGGTCAGGGCGTAGGCCAGGGACAGGGTGCTGCCCCAGGAGCCGCCGAAGACCTGCCAGCGCTCGATCCCCAGGTGCTCGCGCACCCGCTCCAGGTCGGCGACCAGGTGCCAGGTGGTGTTGTGCTCCAGGGAGACCGCCGGGTCGGCGGCGTGCGGCAGGCTGCGGCCGCAGTTGCGCTGGTCCAGCAGGACGATCCGGTAGCGCTCGGGGTCGAACTGCCGGCGGTGGTCGGGGATGCAGCCGCCCCCCGGCCCGCCGTGTACCATCACGACGGGTTTGCCTTGTGGATTGCCGCACACCTCCCAATAAATCCGGTTGCCGTCTCCGACCTCGAGCAGACCAGAGTCGTACGGTTCTATCGGCGGGTACAGACTGCGCAGCTCCATGTTCTGACATTCTGTCAGGTGGAGGAGCACAGGGAGACGGTGCCCGTCTTGCGGGACGGGGGAGACTTTCCCCCACACCGGCAATAGAGTTTGCCCAACGACGTCGTGATGAACCCCCTGATGGAGTCTTTACCGTGAGTGACCTCAGCGGATCAGGCGGCCAGCGCACCGCACAGCCCGGTGGCTTGTCATGGTCGCCTTCGCCGGCGCAGTCGCCCCGTGAACTCCTGACCCAAGGCCCGCAGCCGCTGCCCGCGCCCGCCGGCGCCCAGCAGGGTGAGGAGCAGCACACCCTCCCCGGCTGGGACCTGGTGGACAAGCTCAAGCAGATGGCCGAGCTGCTCGGCGAGGCGCTCTCGATGGGGGAGCGGCGCATCACCGACGTGCAGGCCGAGGCCGCCAACCAGCTCGCCGCCGTCCAGGCCGAGAAGGAGAAGTCCCAGCGGGACGCGGCCACCGCCTGGAGCGAGGTGCAGCGCACCCGCACCAGGGCCGAGCAGGCCGAGCGCCGGGTCGGCGAGACCGAGGCCGCGATGCGCCAGCTGGTCACCCAGCACGACAACGTGCAGGCGGCGCGGGACGAGGCGCTGCGCTCCCTGGAGGAGACCGCCAACGCCCGGCGCGCCGCCGAGGAGCGCATCGCGGAGCTGACCCGCGCGGTGGAGACCGTCCGCACCGAGCTGTCCTCGGTGCGCGCGGCCCTGGGCGACGCCGAGAACACCGCGCAGGCCCTCCAGGTGGCCGCGGGCAACGCCGCCAAGGAGGCCGAGGAGGCGCGCCGCCAGGCCGCGGACGCCACCCGCCAGGCCGCCGAGGCCAATCGCCAGGCCGAGGACTCCCGCCGCCGCAGCGAGGTGGCCGAGGCCGAGCGGCAGAGCGCCGTGGAGACCGCCCAGCAGGCCGTGGAGCAGGCCAAGTCGGCCGAGGCGGCCCGCGAGGCCGCCGCCCAGGACAAGGCGCGCGCCGAGTCCGAGGCCACGCTGGCGCGCTCGCGCACCGAGCAGCTCACCCGGGAGCGGGACGGGGCGATGGCCGCCGTCCGCCAGATCGCCACCGAGCGGGACGCCGCCCTGGAGAAGATCAAGGAGCGGGACGCCTGGGTGGACCAGCTCGCCGAGGCCGTCACCGAGCAGCGCGCCCAGCTCGGCGCGCTCTCCCAGGAGCGCGACGCCGCCCGCAACGCCGCCGACCAGGCGCGCAGCCTGATCGATGAGCTCACCCGCCAGCTGCGGATCATCATGCCGTCCTCGCCGCTGCACAACCACGCCGCGCTGAGCGAGGCGGGCGTGACGGGCGCGACCATGACCGATTCCAGCCGCAACGGTTACCCGGGCTGAACCGGGGAACACCCGGTGCATACCGGGTGATCGCCTCATGACGAAGCGACACTGAGCTGCTGTTATCCTGGTACCCCGTGGACAGGGCGGCTCCCGCCGCCGTACGACGACCACGGGAGACCGCTCTTGCGACTCGCTGATTCCGGCAAAACGCGCACCACCAAGCACCTCTTCGTCACCGGGGGGGTCGCCTCCAGTCTGGGCAAGGGCCTCACCGCCTCCAGCCTCGGGCGCCTGCTCACGCTGCGCGGCCTGCGGGTCACCATGCAGAAGCTGGACCCGTATCTCAACGTGGACCCGGGCACGATGAACCCGTTCCAGCACGGTGAGGTCTTCGTCACCGACGACGGCGCCGAGACCGACCTCGACATCGGCCACTACGAGCGCTTCCTCGACACCGAGCTGCACGGCAGCGCCAACGTGACGACCGGCCAGGTCTACTCCAACGTGATCGCCAAAGAGCGGCGCGGGGAGTACCTCGGCGACACCGTCCAGGTGATCCCGCACATCACCAACGAGATCAAGGACCGCATCCGGGGCATGGCCGGCCCGGACATCGACGTGGTGATCACCGAGGTCGGCGGCACCGTCGGCGACATCGAGTCGCTGCCCTTCCTGGAGGCGGTGCGCCAGATCCGCCACGAGATCGGCCGCGACAACGTGTTCTACCTGCACGTGTCCCTGCTGCCCTACATCGGGCCCTCGGGCGAGCTGAAGACCAAGCCGACCCAGCACTCGGTGGCCGCCCTGCGCAACATCGGCATCCAGCCGGACGCGATCGTGCTGCGCAGCGACCGCCCGGTGTCCGACAGCATCAAGAACAAGATCAGCCTCATGTGCGACGTGGACGCCGAGGCCGTGGTCTCGGCCGTCGACGCCGCCTCGATCTACGACATCCCCAAGGTGCTGCACTCCGAGGGCCTGGACGCCTACGTGGTGCGCCGCCTGGACCTGCCGTTCCGCGACGTGGACTGGGGCGTGTGGGACGACCTGCTGCGCCGCGTCCACGAGCCCGCCCACGAGGTCGAGATCGCCCTGGTGGGCAAGTACATCGACCTGCCCGACGCCTACCTGTCGGTCACCGAGGCGCTGCGCCACGGCGGGTTCGCCAACGACGCCAAGGTCAAGATCCGCTGGGTGAAGTCCGACGACTGCCAGACCCCCGAGGGCGCCCGCGCCCACCTGGCCGGGGTCGACGGCGTGCTCATCCCCGGCGGTTTCGGGGTGCGCGGCATCGAGGGCAAGCTCGGCGCGATCCGCCACGCCCGCGAGAACGGCGTGCCCGTCCTCGGCCTGTGCCTGGGCCTGCAGTGCATGGTCATCGAGGTGGCCCGCGACCTGGCCGGGATCGCCGACGCCGGCAGCACCGAGTTCGACGAGAAGACCGACCACCCGGTGATCTCCACCATGGCCGACCAGCTCGACGTGCTCTCCGGCGAGCGCGACCTGGGCGGCACCATGCGCCTGGGCCTGTACCCGGCCGACCTGGCCGAGGGCTCGGTGGTCCGCGAGCTGTACGGCGGCGCCGCCCGGGTCTCCGAGCGCCACCGCCACCGCTTCGAGGTCAACAACGCCTACCGCGCCGACCTGGAGAAGGCGGGCCTGCTCTTCAGCGGCCTGTCCCCGGACGGCCGGCTGGTGGAGTACATCGAGCTGCCCCGCGAGACGCACCCGTTCTTCGTCGCCACCCAGGCGCACCCGGAGTTCCGCTCACGGCCCACCCGCGCCCACCCGCTCTTCACGGGCCTGGTCGCCGCGGCCCTGGCGAACCGGAAGTGACGGGCGCTCCCGGGGGGTCCCCGGAGGCCGAGGGGTCCCCGGAGGTCAGGGACGTCGCGCAGAGGTGGCCCGCCACCGGCTCGGCCGAGCGCTTCCGCGGCCGGATCATCAACGTCCGCGAGGACGAGGTGCTCATGCCGGACGGCGGCGGCGGGAAGGAGGCCGTCCGCCGGGAGTACGTGGAGCACCTGGGCTCCGTCGGCACCATCGCCCTGGACGACCGGGGCCGGGTCCTGCTGCTGCGCCAGTACCGGCACCCGGTCGGCCACCTGCTGTGGGAGGTGCCCGCGGGCCTGCGCGACGTGGCGGGCGAGCCGCTGTGGCGCACCGCCGAGCGCGAGCTCCTGGAGGAGGCCGGATACCGGGCCGCCACCTGGCACACGCTGCTGGACACCTTCCAGACGCCCGGCATGAGCGACGAGCGGGTGCGGGTGTTCCTCGCCCGCGACGTGGAGCCGGTGCCCGACGAGGAGATCGACTTCGTCCGGGTGCACGAGGAGGCCGACATGCCGGTGGTCTGGGTGCCGCTGGAGGAGGCGGTGGCGGCGGCGCTGGGCGGGCGGATCCACAACGCCCTGGCGGTCTCGGCGATCCTGGCGCTGCACGCGGCGCGGTCGCGGGGATGGGAGGACCTGCGCGACAAAGAGGCCGCCGAAGCCTAAGCTCTGCCCGTCATGAGCACTCTCGAAGCCGCGGTCGGTGCCTATCTGGGGCATCTCGCGGTCGAGCGCGGCCTGGCCGCGAACACGCTCAGCTCCTACCGGCGCGACCTGCGCCGCTACCAGGAGCACCTGCGGGCCAGGGGGGTCCCGGACCTGGCCGCCGTCGGCGAGCGGGACGTGCGGGAGTTCCTGGCCTCCCTCCGGGAGGGCGGCCACGGGCGCGCCCCGCTGTCGGCGGGCTCGGCGGCCCGCGCGGTGGTGGCCGTCCGCGGCCTCCACCGGTTCGCGCTGCGGGAGGGGCTGGCCGAGGCCGACCCCTCCCGCGAGGTCCGTCCGCCCGCCGCCCCCCGCAGGTCGCCCAAGGCCATCTCCCCGGCCGAGGTGGAGCGGCTGCTGGACGCCGCCGGGGACGACTCGGCGCGGGGCCTGCGCGACAGGGCCCTGCTGGAGCTGCTGTACGGCTCGGGGGCCCGGATCTCCGAGGCGGTCGGCCTCGACCTGGCCGACGTCGAGCTGGACGAGGGGGTCGTCCGGGTCCGCGGCAAGCGGAGCAGGGTGCGGGCCGTCCCGATCGGCGGCTGCGCGGGGCGGGCGCTGGAGGCCTACCTCGCGCGGTCCCGGCCCCGGCTGGCCGGGGCGGGGAAGGGCACGGCCGCCCTGTTCCTCAACGCCCGGGGCGGCCGGCTGTCCCGCCAGGGCGCCTGGATGGTGCTGGGCGCCGCCGCCGGGCGCGCCGGGCTGACGGACGTCTCCCCGCACACGTTGCGACATTCCTTCGCGACCCACCTCCTGGAGGGGGGCGCGGACGTTAGAGTGGTCCAGGAACTCCTCGGGCACGCCTCGGTCACCACGACACAGGTGTACACGCTTGTGACGGTACGGCTACTGCGTGAGGTGTACGCCACAGCGCACCCCCGCGCACGTGCGTGAACACGCGCCGGGGCCGTGTGTCGTGTTGCCGTCGCGTCCCGTGCAGCTTAGAGTCCCCGCATCGACGGTATCTCCTCGCCGTCGGGGAGGATCAACATGCCTGACGCAGGCGCGGAAAGCGTGCTCTCAGCAGCGATCGCCACCGAGCCCGGAGGCGCGCTGGGTCCGACAAGGCGGCCCGTCCCCACTTTTCCCGATCCGGAGCCCCTGGCCGAACACGGCCCGGCGCGGATCGTCGCCATCTGCAACCAGAAGGGCGGGGTGGGCAAGACCACCACCACCATCAACCTGGGCGCGGCACTGGCCGAGCAGGGCCGCCGGGTGCTGCTGGTGGACTTCGACCCCCAGGGCGCGCTCTCGGTCGGCCTCGGCCAGGGCGACCCGCGCCAGCTGGACGTCACCGTCCACAACATGCTGCTGGAGGCCGACACCGACTGGGAGGACATCCTCCTGGAGACGTCGGTGGAGGGCATGCACCTGCTGCCCAGCAACATCGACCTCTCCGGCGCGGAGGTCCAGCTGGTGCACGAGGTCGGCCGCGAGTACATCCTCTCGGGCGAGCTCAAGGCCGCCGTCGAGCACTACGACTACATCCTCATCGACTGCCAGCCCTCCCTGGGCCTGCTGACGATCAACGCGCTCGCCGCCGCCCAGGGCGTCGTCGTGCCCCTGGAGTGCGAGTACTTCGCCATGCGCGGCGTCGCGCTCCTCATGGAGACCATCGAGAAGGTCCAGCAGCGCATCAACCCCTCCCTGGAGATCGACGGCTTCCTGGGCACCATGTACGACTCGCGCACCCTGCACACCCGCGAGGTGCTCCAGCGCATCGTCCAGGCCTTCGGCGACCAGGTCTTCCACACGGTGATCAACCGCACGGTCCGCTTCCCCGATGCCACCGTCATGGGCGAGCCGATCACCACCTTCGACCCCTCCTCCATGGGCGCCAACCACTACCGCGAGCTGGCCAAGGAAGTCATCCAGCGCTGGAAGGAACTGGGCTAGCCCGGTTCCGCCTGCTTTTCCGGGGGACGACCCCCGGGTCCCCGAGGAGGGCACAGCCGATCCTCGCTCCGCTGCGGTCGTCTGTGCCTGTTCTTCCGGGGACGACCCCGGGCCCCGATGAAGGCACAGCCGATCCTCGCTCCGCTGCGGTCGTCTGTGCCTTAGGCTTCCCGCGTGGCCGTTCGGGAGCAGGAGAAGGAGAAGGAAGAGCAGGTCCAGGGCTTCCAGGTGCACCTGGACGTGTTCTCGGGGCCGTTCGACCTGCTGCTCGGGCTGATCGCCAAGCACAAGCTGGACATCACCGAGGTGTCCCTGCACCGGGTCACCGACGAGTTCATCTCCTACATCCGCTCGCACGGGCCCGAGTGGGACCTCGACCAGACCAGCCACTTCCTGCTGGTCGCCGCCACGCTGCTGGACCTCAAGGCGGCGCGGCTGCTGCCGTCCGGCGAGGTCGACGACGAGGAGGACCTCGCGCTGCTGGAGGCGCGGGACCTGCTGTTCGCCCGCCTGCTGCAGTACCGGGCCTACAAGGAGGTCAGCGCCTACTTCGCCGGGCGCATGGCCGCCGAGGCGCGGCGCGTGCCCCGGACGGTGCCGATGGAGCCGCGGTTCGCCAACCTGCTGCCCGAGGTGCTGCTGGGCCTGGGGCCCGAGGAGTTCGCGCGGCTGGCCGCCCGCGTCTTCCAGCCCAAGCCCGGCCCGCCCGGCGTCTCGGTGGGCCACATGTACACGCCACAGGCCAGTGTGGAGGAACAGGGCGCTATCCTCGTGGAGAGGCTGCGCAAGCTCAGGAAGGCGACCTTCCGCGCGCTGACCTCCGACTGCGCGGGCGTCCACGAGATCGTCGCCCGGTTCCTGGCGCTGCTGACCCTCTACCGCGAGCGGGCGGTGTCGTTCGAGCAGATCGAGCCCCTGGGCGAGCTGCACGTCGGATGGACGGGCAGCGAGGAGGGCGAGATCGAGCTGGCGGACGAGTTCACCGGGGATCCGCCGCCGGCGGAGGAGACGCGGGAACGGCAAGGACGAGGGGACGAGGGGGACCGTGGTGAGTGAGGAGCCGTCGCTGAGGGCGTCCCTCGAAGCGGTGCTGCTGGTGGTCGACGAGCCGGTCACCGAGATCGTCCTGGCCCAGCTGCTGGAGGAGCCCGTCGCCCGGACCACCGCGGCGCTGGAGGAGCTGGCCGCCGAGTACCGCGACCAGGGCCGCGGCTTCGAGCTGCGCCGGGTCGCCGGCGGCTGGCGCTACTACACCAGCGAGGCCTGCGCGCACGTGGTCGAGCGCTACGTCACCGAGGGCCAGCAGAGCAGGCTCACCCAGGCCGCGCTGGAGACCCTGGCCGTGGTCGCCTACCGGCAGCCGGTCAGCCGCGCCCGGGTCTCGGCGGTCCGCGGCGTCAACAGCGACGGGGTGATGCGCACCCTGACCCTGCGCGGCCTGATCGAGGACGCCGGCCGGGACCCCGAGTCCCAGGCCACCCTCTACCGCACCACCGGCTACTTCCTGGAGCGCCTGGGCCTGGACTCCCTGGAGGAGCTGCCCGAGCTGGCGCCCTACCTGCCCGACGAGATCAACGACATCGAGGACGTCTCCGCATGAGCACCACCACCGGCCACCAGGGTGAGCAGGGCGTCCGCCTGCAGAAGGTCCTGGCCGACGCCGGCATCGGCTCCCGCCGCGCCTGCGAGCAGATCATCTCCGCGGGCCGGGTGAAGGTCAACGGCAGGGTGGTCAGCTGGTTCGGCGAGCGGGTCGACCCGCGCAACGACGAGATCCAGGTCGACGGGCGCGCCATCGAGACCTGGAACGAGCTGCGCTACTACGCGGTCAACAAGCCGACCGGGGTGGAGAGCACCATGGCCCCCGGCCGCGGCACCCGCACCCTGATCGACTTCGTCGAGGACCTCACCGAGCGGATCTACCACGTGGGCCGGCTCGACACCGACACCGAGGGCCTCATCCTGCTGACCAACGACGGCGAGCTGGCGCACCGGCTGATGCACCCCTCGTTCGGCGTCACCAAGACCTATCTGGCCGACGTGCCGGGCCCCATCCCGCGCGACCTGGGCCGCCGCCTGCGGGCCGGCGTCGACCTGGAGGACGGCATCGTCAAGGTCGACGGCTTCAAGCTGCTGGAGCAGACGGGCAGGCGCGCGCTGGTCGAGGTCACCCTGCACGAGGGCCGCAAGCACATCGTGCGGCGGCTGCTGGCCAAGGCGGGCTTCCCGGTGCGCAAGCTGGCCCGCACGGGATTCGGCCCGATCGCCCTCGGCAGGCTGAAGCCGGGCGGGGTGCGCGCGCTGACCGAGAAGGAAGTCGCGGCGCTGTACAAAGCCGTGGGCTTGTGAGATCAGGAGGAGACACAGTGGCCGTACGTGCGCTGCGGGGCGCCATCCAGGTGGACGCCGACGACCGGGACCAGATCCTGGAGGCGACCGCCGAGCTCGTCGCCGAGGTGATGTCCCGCAACGGGCTGTCCACCGACGACGTGATCAGCGTGCTGTTCACCGCGACCCCGGACATCACCGCGGAGTTCCCCGCCCTGGCCGCCCGCAAGCTCGGCTTCACCGACGTGCCGCTGATGTGCGCCAGCGAACTGGACGTCCCGCACGCGCTGCCCCGGGTGATCCGGCTCATGGCCCACATCGAGACCGACAAGCCGCGCTCGCAGATGCAGCACGTCTACCTGCGCGGAGCCACCGTGCTGCGCCTCGACATCGCCCAGTGAAGATCGTGACTCCCGGTAAGGTCCTCCCGTGACGGAAATCCCGCGCGTCGTCGTGGTCGGCACCGGCCTCATCGGCACCTCGGTGGCACTCGCCCTGCGCGAGCGCGGCACCGAGGTCCTGCTGAGCGACCGCGACCCGGCGGCCCTGGCCCTGGCGGTGGAGCTGGGCGCCGGCGCCGCCCTGCCCGACGAGGCGGTCGAGCCGGCGGACGTGGCGGTCCTGGCCGTCCCCCCGGCGGCGGTGGGCCGCACCCTGCTGGAGGCGCAGAAGCGCGGCCTGGCCCGCGTCTACACCGACGTGGCCAGCGTGAAGGCGCGGCCCGTCATGGACGCCGTGGACCTCGGCTGCGACCTGCGCCACTACGTTCCCGGCCATCCGCTGGCGGGCCGGGAGCGGTCCGGTCCCGCGGCCGCCCGCGCCGACCTCTTCCTGGGCCGCCCCTGGGCGCTGTGCCCCACCGAGGCGGCCTCGGCCGAGGCCGTCGCGGCGGTGGAGGCCCTGGTGCGGGCCTGCGGCGCCGAACTGCACCACCTCGACCCGGTCGAGCACGACCAGGCCGTCGCCCTGGTCTCCCACGGTCCCCACGTGGCGGCCGCCGCGGTGGCCGCGCGGCTGGCCGAGGCGCCGCCGGTGGCGCTGGACCTCGCCGGGCAGGGCGTGCGCGACGTCACCCGGATCGCGGCCAGCGACCCCGCCCTGTGGCTGGACATCCTCACCGCGAACGCCGCGCCGGTCGCCGAGGTGCTCGACGCGGTGGCCGGGGACCTCGCCCTGGCCGCCGCGATGCTGCGGGCCACCTCCTCGGCCGGTCCCGACGTCGCCGAAGTGATCATGCAGAAGGTCGGCGACCTGCTGAGCCGGGGCAACACCGGGCGCGCCCGGATCCCCGGCAAGCACGGCGGCGTGCCCTCGCGGTACGCCCACGTGCAGGTGGTCATCCCCGACCGGCCCGGTGAGCTCGCCCGGATCTTCGAGGCGGCGGGCAGGGCCGGTGTCAACATCGAGGACGTCTCCATCGAGCACTCGCCGGGACTTCCGGTGGGTGTGGCGGAACTCTCGGTACGGCCCGAGACCGCCGAGACCCTCGCCGCCGCGCTGCGCGAAAGCGGCTGGTCCGTGCCCGTTCTCCCCTGAAAGTCGAAGCACATGACACTGATCATCGCCATGGACGGCCCGTCCGGGTCCGGCAAGTCGAGCGCGGCCAAGGGAGTGGCCCGCCGCCTCGGGTACCGTTATCTGGACACCGGCGCCATGTACCGGGCCATCACCTGGTGGATGCTGGAGCAGGGCGTCGACGTCGAGGACGCGGCGGCGGTCGCGGCCCGCGCGGACGAGGCGCTCATCGAGATGAGCACCGACCCCGACGCCCCCGGGATCCGCGTGGGCGGCGTGGACGTCTCCGGGCCGATCCGCGGCCGGGAGGTCACCGGCGCGGTCAGCGCCGTCAGCAGGGTCCCCGAGGTACGGGCGTCCCTGGTGGCGCGCCAGCGTGAGATCATGGCCGGCGGGGGGATCGTGGCCGAGGGCCGCGACATCGGCACCGTGGTCGCACCGGACGCGCCCGTCAAGGTCTTCCTCACCGCCAGCGAGGAGGCCAGGGCCCTGCGCCGGGCCCGGGAGATCGCCGATCCGGCGGTGTCCGTCGAGGCCACCCTGGCCGACCAGGCGCGGCGGGACCGGCTGGACTCCACCCGCACCGCCTCCCCCCTGACCAAGGCCGACGACGCCGTGGAGATCGACTCGACCGAGCTGGGGCTCGACGAGGTGATCGACGCGGTGGTGAGGCTAGTGAAAGAGCGCGCCGCCACCGGGTGATTCCGTCCTCCGGTGCCGGCGGGACGCACCAGAGAAACGGACGCAATCATGACCGAACGCGACGAGTTCGCCGTCGAAGAAGAGTTCGAGACCTTCGACCCGGACGACTTCGACCCGGCCGACTACGAGGAGCTCACCGAGGAGGCCGAGGCCGCCGAACCGGCGAGGCTGCCGGTGGTGGCGGTCGTCGGCCGCCCCAATGTCGGCAAGTCCACGCTGGTCAACCGGATCATCGGCCGCCGCGAGGCGGTCGTGGAGGACGTGCCGGGCGTGACCCGCGACCGGGTCTCCTACCCCGCCTCCTGGAACGGCCGCGAGTTCACCCTCGTGGACACCGGCGGCTGGCTGCCCGACTCCAGCGGCCTGGCCGCCGCGATCGCCGAGCAGGCCAGGCTCGCGGTCGAGCTCGCCGACGTGGTGCTCTTCGTGGTGGACGCCACGATCGGCGCCACCGACCTCGACGAGGCCGTGGTGGAGATCCTGCGCCGCGCCAAGAAGCCGGTCGTGCTGGCGGCCAACAAGGCCGACGACACCCGCGCCGAGCTCGAGGCCGCCTCCCTGTGGAGCCTGGGCATCGGCGAGCCGGTCCCGGTCTCGGCGCTGCACGGCCGCTCCAGCGGCGACCTCCTGGACAAGGTCCTGGAGGCGCTGCCCGAGCCCGCCCCGCGCGAGCGGCTCGGCGAGGCCGTCGGCGGCCCGCGCCGCGTGGCGCTCATGGGCCGTCCCAACGTCGGCAAGTCCAGCCTGCTCAACAAGCTGGCCAAGGAGAACCGCGCCGTCGTCGACTCGGTCGCCGGCACCACCCGCGACCCCGTCGACGAGCTGATCGAGCTCGGCGGCAGGACCTGGCGCTTCATCGACACCGCGGGCATCCGCAAGCGCCACCGCGAGAACCAGGGCGCCGACTTCTACGCCATCCTGCGCACCCAGTCCGCGCTGGAGCGCTCGGAGGTCGCCGTCGTCCTCGTGGACGCCAGCGAGCCCCTGGCCGAGCAGGACCTGCGCATCGTCAACAACGTGATCGAGGCCGGCCGCGCCCTCGTCCTGGCCTACAACAAGTGGGACCTGGTCGACGAGGAGCGCCGCTACTACCTCGACCGCGAGATCGAGCGCCAGCTCGTCGGCGCCCGCTGGGCGCCGCGCGTCAACATCTCCGCGCGCACCGGCCGCCACGTCGAGAAGCTCGTCCCCGCCATCGACACCGCCCTGGAGAGCTGGGGCCACCGCGTCCCCACCGGCAAGCTCAACCAGTTCTTCACCGACCTGGTCTCCTCCCACCCGCACCCCATCCGCGGCGGCAAGCAGCCCCGCGTCCTCTTCGCCACCCAGGCCGGCACCCGCCCGCCCAGGTTCGTCCTCTTCACCAGCGGCTTCCTGGAGCCCGGCTACCGCCGCTTCATCGAACGCCGCATCCGCGAGGAGTTCGGCTTCGAGGGCAGCCCCGTCTCGGTCACCATGAAGATCCGCGAGAAGCGCAAGGACCGCAACAAGCGGCGTTCCTGATCGCGCTCCTTCGTCGCGCGGGCGATTCGGGCCCTGAGACCCCGCCTTCCTTCAGATCTTGATCGCCCTGGGGGCGATCAAGATCCTCGGTCCAGGCGGGGTCGCCCGAATCGCGGTGGTCGCCCACTGCGCGGTGTGCTGTGGAAAGCGCTGTCACGGGTTCTGCAGTGCTTGACATCTGCTAGTCTTAGAAGCTGACCGGCCTGGGGTGTACGAATGCCCTGGGCGCGCAAGTGGAGCCTGCTCCCACCTGATTCGGCCTTCGGGCCGATGGGTCCCGGTCCAGCGCCGTTCGGGCGTTGAACAGCCCTTGGCAGGGGATACCTTTATAGGTGTACCCGCGAGGGCTGACCGGTGGTGGCCTCGCATGCGCGTCGTGCGGGGCTTTCTTCGTCTGGGAGTCCGGGTACGACAGGTTCAACGGACATGAAAGGCCCCAGGGAGGTCCCATCAGCGCCGAAACGCGTTTCACCGAACCGCGCATCAACGACCGCATTCGCGTGCCGGAAGTCCGGCTCGTCGGGCCCAACGGCGAGCAGGTGGGCATCGTCCCCATCGCCAAGGCGCTCGATCTTGCCCGTGAGTCCGACCTCGACCTGGTCGAAGTCGCGCCCACCGCGCGGCCTCCCGTGGCCAAGCTCATGGACTACGGCAAGTTCAAGTACGAGTCCGCGATGAAGGCGCGTGAGGCGCGGCGCAACCAGGCGCACACGATCATCAAGGAGATCAAGCTCCGTCCGAAGATCGACCCGCACGACTACGAGACCAAGAAGGGTCACGTGGTGCGGTTCCTCAAGGGCGGGGACAAGGTCAAGGTGACGATCATGTTCCGCGGCCGCGAGCAGTCCCGGCCGGAGCTCGGCTACCGGCTGCTGCAGCGCCTGGCCCAGGACGTCAGCGAGCTCGGGTTCGTGGAGTCCAACGCCAAGCAGGACGGCCGGAACATGATCATGGTGATCGGGCCGCACAAGAAGAAGGCCGAGGCCAAGGCCGAGCAGGCCGAGGCGCGCGCCCAGCGCAACGCCGCCCGCGGCGAGCAGTCCGCCGAGGCCGAGACCGCCGAGGCCGAGACCGCAGAGGTCGAGACGGCCGAGGTCGAGGCCGCCGAGGCCGCCGAGGAGCCCCGCTCCGAGTGAGACCAGCCTGACCGGGTCCCCTCCCTCAGGCGGGGGGACCCGGTTTCAGGATGCACCGGTGCCGACCCCGGCGTGCATTCCCCCGCACGCCCGGTCGGCCACGCCCAGATATCGAAGGAGACGGCCGCCATGCCGAAGACCAAGACCCACAGTGGCGCCAAGAAGCGCTTCAAGCTGACCGGCTCCGGCAAGGTGGTGCGCCGCCGCGCGAACAAGAACCACCTGCTCGAGCACAAGCCGACCAAGCGCACCCGCCGCCTGGACGGCAACGCGGTGGTCTCCGCCGCCGACACCCCCATGATCAAGAAGCTGCTGCGCAAGTAGTAGCCGTCCGACCGATGAGTACGACCGGCCGGTGGTCGACGAAGAGCACCCCGGCCCCCACGAAGGAGTTGTGAGACGTGGCACGCGTGAAGCGGGCGGTCAACGCCGCCAAGAAGCGCCGGGTCGTTCTGGAGCGTTCGAGCGGCTACCGCGGCCAGCGGTCCCGCCTGTACCGCAAGGCCAAGGAGCAGCAGCTCCACTCGATGACCTACGCCTTCCGGGACCGCAAGGACCGCAAGGGCCAGTTCCGCCGCCTGTGGATCCAGCGCATCAACGCCGCGGTCCGCCTCAACGGCATGACCTACAACCGGTTCATCCAGGGCCTCAAGGCCGCCGAGGTCGAGGTCGACCGGCGCATGCTGGCCGAGCTCGCGGTGAACGACGCCGCCGCCTTCGCGGCGCTGGTCGAGGTCGCCAAGAAGGCCCTCCCGGCCGAGCCGGCCAAGGCCTGAGGACGCGGGCGATGGCGGGCCTCGAGCTGACCAGTATCCGCTCCCCGCGGGTGAAGTCCGCTCGCAGGCTCGCCAAAAGGTCCTTCCGGCAGCAGGACCGGCGGTTCCTCGCCGAGGGTCCGCAGGCGGTCCGGGAGGCGCTGGCCCTCGAAGGAGGGCTGGCGGAGCTGTACACCACGGCCGAGGCCGCCCAGCGGCACGCCGAGCTGATCGCCGCCGCCGAGCGGGCCGGGGTCCCGGTCCTGCGGGTGAGCGGCGAGGTGATGGCCGAACTGGCACAGACCGTGACGCCCCAGGGGCTGCTGGCGGTCTGCGCCTTCCTCGACGTCCCCCTGGCGGGCGCCCTGAGCGGCGCGCCCAGGCTGGTGACGGTCCTGTCCCACGTACGCGACCCCGGCAACGCCGGGACGGTGCTGCGCGCCTCCGACGCCGCCGGCGCCGACGCGGTGGTCTTCACCGACGCGTCCGTGGACCCCTACAACGGCAAATGCGTCCGCGCCTCGGCCGGCAGCCTCTTCCACCTTCCGGTGGTGACCGGCCCCCGCTACGACACGCTGATCCCCGCGCTCCGCGAGGCCGGTCTGACCGTGCTGGCCGCGGACGGGGCCGGGAGCCGCACCCTGGACGACGTCGCCGACGACGGCTCGCTGGGCCGCCCCACGGCATGGGTGTTCGGCAACGAGGCCTGGGGCCTGCCCGAAGAGGTGCGGGCACTGGCCGACGACGTGATCCGCGTGCCCATCCACGGCAAGGCCGAGAGCCTTAATCTGGCGACGGCCGCGGCGGTGTGCCTGTACGCTTCGGCGCGCGCGCAGCGAACGGTCGGGTAGGCCCGCACCACGAGTCGGAGCGGCGGGGGTTGCCGCTCTTCCCTGGCCGTTTCAGGACATCGGGCTTGCGCTGTCCTCATCCCTGCGGCTGCCAAGATGACCATGAAGCCCGGCTCCACCGCCCTCGGGCGGCGGCCGGGCGCACCATGTCACCAGAGGAAAGGGAGTACATGCTCCGCCGATCGAGGTCCGAGCCGATGCGCACCGGCCCGATCCGCTGCCACGAGGCGGCGGACGAGCGGGACCTGCGCGTCGAGCTGGCGGCCCTGCACGGCGACACCGCCGTGGTGACGGTGGCCGGGGAGATCGATCTCCGGTCCGCTCTGACGCTTCGCGACCATCTCCTCGCGGTCACCGAAGCGGGTTTCGAGTCGATCGTCATCGACTTCGGGCAGGTCCTCTTCTGCGACGCCTCCGGCCTCAACGCGCTGGTCGCGCTGGCCAACCGGGTACGGGCCCGCGGGGGAGGGGTGTGGCTGGCGGGGGTGCGCCCGCCGCAGCGCCGGCTCTTCCAGATCACCGGTCTCGACCGCCGTTTCCCGCTCTGCGAGCGGGTCGAGGACGCGGTCGCGCAGGCGGGTCCGCACCCGCTCGGCCGTTAGGCTCGCGCGGCCGCGGTGAGAGACCGTCAATCCCCTTTCGGGTAAGGGGTTTCGCGCTCCCCAGACCCCCCTCCCTGACGCTAGGCTCTGTGTCATCGGGCCGTTGGGAGGGGGCCAATGGGCGCGGAAGGGCAGGCCGCGGAGCCGGGCACGCTGGTGCCCGAACCGCGCAGCGCGCCCTCCTACGGCGACGAACTGCCCGACGGGCTGCTGGTCGCCGACGCCGCGGGCCGGGTGATCTCCTTCAACCGCATGGCCGAGCGCCTCACCGGCCTGCGCCGCGCCCAGGTCCTGGACCGCGTGGCCTGGGACGTCCTGCCCCTGCACGACGCGGGCGGGCGCGACTGGTGGAAGTGCACCGACCCGTACGGCGGCCTGCACATCCGCACCCGCCATCCCGAGCGGAGCCTCTTCCTGGCCGGCGGGCGCGAGGTGCTGGTGACCGCCTCCTACCTGCGCGACGCCCGGCACCGCGTCCGGCGCTTCCACGTGTCGCTGCGCGACGCCGCGGCCCGCGCCCGCCAGGAGCGCGACCGCGCCGACCTCGTCTCCACCGTCGCCCACGAGCTGCGCTCGCCGCTCACCAGCGTGAAGGGCTTCACCGCCACGCTGCTGGCCCGCTGGCACCGCTTCAACGACGACCAGAAGCTCGTCATGCTGGAGACGGTCAACGCCGACGCCGACCGCGTCACCCGCCTGATCACCGAGCTGCTGGACGTCTCCCGGATCGAGGCGGGCCGGCTGGAGATGCGCCGCCAGCCGGTCGACCTGGCCGGCCAGGCCCGCGCGGCGATCGCCGGCCGGGTGGCCGCCGGCGATCCGGAGGACCGCTTCCGCCTGGACGTGCGCGGCCCGCTGCCGGAGCTGTGGCTGGACCCCGACAAGGTCGCGCAGATTCTCGGTAACTTGGTGGAGAACGCCGTGCGGCACGGCGCTGGTACTGTCACGATCGTGGTGGAGCCGGACACCGGGAGGGAGGGAGCCGTCGTGTCGGTACGCGACGAGGGCGAGGGCATCCCCCCCGAGGCCGCCCACCGTGTCTTCCGCCAGTTCTGGCGGGGCAACCGCCGCCGGGGCACCGGCCTCGGCCTCTACATCGTGAAGGGCCTCGTGGAGGCCCACGGCGGAACGATCATCGTGCAGCGCGCCCCCGGCGGCGGCGCCGAGTTCCGATTTACCATGCCCGCCGGGACCCCGTCTCACGCCTGATCCGATCACGCTGAGACACCCGGTGGGCCACCCCAGGCGGTATTTTCTTTTCGGAGCCAGCCCTTGACGGTGCCTTCCACAGAAGACCGTGGAGAGGGCGACCGTCGCGGTTCGGGCGTCCCCGTCTGGACTGAGGATCTTGATCGCCCCCAGGGCGATCGAGATCTGAGGGAAGACGGGGACCAGAGGCCCGAACCGCCCGCCACGCCGGAGGCGGGCCATTAAACAGGAGCTATTTATGTCTGCACCCAACAAGTCGTATGACCCCGTCGAGGTCGCGGCGCTGGCGCCGGAGGCGCTGGAGAGGCACCGCGAGGAGGCCCTGTCCGCGATCGGGGCCGCCTCGTCGCTGGAGGAGCTGAAGGAGGTGCGGCTCGCGCACGCGGGGGACAGGTCGCCGCTGGCGCTGGCCAACCGGGAGATCGGCGCGCTGCCGCCGCACGCCAAGGCCGAGGCCGGCAAGCGCGTGGGCGCGGCGCGCGGCGCGGTGAGCCAGGCGCTGAAGGCGCGCCAGGCGGAGCTGGAGGCCGAGCGGGACGAGCGGGTCCTGGTCGAGGAGACCGTGGACGTCACGCTGCCGTGGGACCGGGCGCTGCCCGGGGCGCGGCATCCGCTGACGACGATGGCCGAGCGCATGGCCGACGTCTTCGTCTCGATGGGCTTCGAGATCGCCGAGGGCCCGGAGATCGAGGCCGAGTGGTTCAACTTCGACGCGTTGAACTTCCCGCCGGACCATCCGGCGCGCGCCATGCAGGACACGTTCTTCGTCGAGTCCGAGGACTCCGGGATGGTCCTGCGCACCCACACCTCGCCGGTGCAGGTGCGGGCGCTGCTGTCGCGGGAGCTGCCGGTGTACGTGGTGGCGCCGGGCCGCACGTTCCGCACCGACGAGCTGGACGCCACGCACAGCCCGGTCTTCCACCAGCTGGAGGGCCTGGCGGTGGACGAGGGCCTGACGATGGCCGATCTGAAGGGCGCGATCGCCGCGTTCGTGAACGGCCTGTTCGGCGACCCGCTGCCGGTGCGGCTGCGCCCGTCGTTCTTCCCGTTCACCGAGCCGTCGGCCGAGGTGGACATGCAGTGCTTCGTCTGCCACGGCGCGTCCGTGGGCGACCCGGACGCACCGTGCCGCACCTGCTCGTCGGAGGGCTGGATCGAGATCGGCGGCTGCGGCATGGTCAACCCGCGGGTGCTGCGGGCGGCCGGCGTGGACCCCGAGCGCTACAGCGGCTGGGCGTTCGGCCTGGGCGTCGAGCGGACCCTGATGTTCCGGCACGGGGTCGAGGACATGCATGACATGGTCGAGGGCGACGTGCGTTTCGCCCTCCCGTTCGGGATGGAGATCTGATGCGGGCCCCGCTTTCGTGGCTGCGTGAGTACGCGGCGCTGCCCGCCGAGGTGACCGGCCGGGATCTGGCCGCGAAGCTGATCGCGGCGGGCCTGGAGGTCGAGACGGTCGAGACCGCCGACATCACCGGGCCGATCACCACCGGCCGGGTGCTGGCGATCGAGGAGCTCACCGAGTTCAAGAAGCCGATCCGCTGGTGCCAGGTCGACGTCGGCAATCCCGAGCCGCAGAACCTCATCTGCGGTGCGCGCAACTTCGCCGTCGGCGACGTCGTGGTGGTCGTCATGCCGGGCGCGGTGCTGCCGGGCGGTTTCGCCGTCGGCGCCCGCAAGACCTACGGCAAGCTGTCGGAGGGCATGATCTGCTCGCTGCGCGAGCTGGGCATCGGCGACGACCACGACGGCATCCTCATCCTGCCCGGGGACACCGCGGTCGGCCTGGAGGCGATCGAGCTGCTGGGCCTGCGCGACGACGTGCTGGACATCGCCGTCACCCCCGACCGCGGCTACTGCCTGTCGATCCGGGGCGTGGCGCGGGAGGCCGCGACCGCCTACGGCGTGGCGTTCCGCGATCCGGCGGAGATCGAGGTCGCCGACGAGGGCGCCTCCTACCCGGGCGCCGTCGCCGATCCGGCGGGCTGCGACCGGCTCGTGCTGCGCCGGGTGCGGGGCTTCGACCCCGCCGCGCCGTCGCCGCTGTGGATGCGGACCAGGCTGCACCGGGCGGGGATGCGCCCGGTGTCGCTGGCCGTCGACGTCACCAACTACCTGATGCTCGAGCTCGGCCAGCCGCTGCACGCCTTCGACGCCGCCCGGCTCACCGGGACGATCACCGTGCGGCGGGCGCGGGAGGGCGAGGGCCTGGAGACGCTCGACCACGTCAAGCGCACCCTGGACGCCGAGGACCTGCTGATCACCGACGAGGCGGGCCCGCTGTCCATCGCCGGCGCGATGGGCGGCCTGCACAGCGAGATCGGCGACGCCAGCACCGAGGTGGTGATCGAGGCCGCGCACTTCGACCCGGTCGCCATCGCCCGCACGGTCCGCCGCCACAGGCTGCACAGCGAGGCGTCCTACCGGTTCGAGCGGGGCGTGGACCGGGAGCTGCCGCTGCGCGCGTCGCTGCGGGCGGTGCGGATGCTGGCCGAGCTGGGCGGCGCCGAGGTCGTGCCGGGCGCCACGGTCGTGGACGCCCCGGTCGAGCCGGTGACGATCACCATCCCGGTGTCGCACCCGTCGCGGGTCGCGGGCGTGGAGTACTCCCGCGAGACCGTCGTGCGGCGGCTGGAGCAGGTCGGCTGCACCGTCGAAGGGGACGATCCCCTCACGGTGACGCCCGCCTCGTGGCGGCCCGACCTCACCGACCCCAACGACCTGGCCGAGGAGGTCATCCGCCTCGAGGGCTACGACGCCATCCCCGAGCGGGCGCCGCGCCCGGCGGCGGGCCGCGGCCTGACGCCGCGCCAGCGGCTGCGCCGCCGGGTCGGCCGGGTCCTGGCGGCCACCGGGCACACCGAGGCGCTCAGCTACCCGTTCGTCGCGGAGAAGGACTGGGACTCCCTCCAGCTGCCCGCCGACGACGCGCGGCGCCGCGCGCTGCGCCTGGCCAACCCGCTGTCGGAGGACGAGCCGCTGCTGCGCACCACGCTGCTGCCCGGCCTGCTGCGCACCGCCGCCCGCAACCTCGGCCGGGGCCAGAGCGACCTGGCCCTGTTCGAGATCGGCGTGGTGTTCCGGCCCGGTCGGACGACCGGAGCGAAGCGAGGATCGGCCGAGTCGGACCTCGGGGGTCCGGGGGTCGCCCCCCGGACCGGCACGCACACCGGCGCAGTCCCGGTCTACCCGGTGGACCGGGCGCCGACCGCCGAGCAGATCGCCGCGATCGACGCGGCGCTGCCCCACCAGCCGCAGCGTGTCGCGGTGCTGGTGGCCGGCGAGGCCGAGCGCTCGGGCTGGTGGGGCAAGGGCCGCGCGGGCGGCTGGCAGGACGCGATCCAGGCGGCGCGGGCGATCGCCGCGGAGGCCGGGACCGAGCTGCGGGTCGTCGCCGACCGGCACGCCCCCTGGCACCCGGGCCGCTGCGCCGCCCTGTACGCGGGCGGCGTCCTGGTCGGCCACGCCGGGGAGCTGCACCCGCGGGTGCTCCAGGCCTACGGGCTGCCGCCGCGCTCGGCCGCAGCGGAGCTGGAGCTGGACCACCTGGACGCCACGCACAGCCCGGTCGCGCCGCACGTGTCGACCTACCCGGTGGCCACGCAGGACGTGGCGCTGGTCGTGGACGCCGCCGTGCCGGCCGCCGAGGTCGAGTCGGCGCTGCGGGAGGGCGCGGGCGAGCTGCTGGAGTCCCTGCGGCTGTTCGACGTCTACACCGGCGACCAGGTGGGCGAGGGCCGCAAGTCCCTGGCCTACGCGCTGCGGTTCCGCGCCGCCGACCGGACGCTCAAGGCCGAGGAGGCCACCGCGGCCCGCGACGCCGCGGTCGCGCGGGCGGCCGAGCTGACGGGAGCCGCCCTGCGGGGCTGAACCGGCCGCAGAGGCAGGAACGGCC
>NZ_BAAAHH010000046.1:0-13478 GCF_039525175.1 Actinocorallia libanotica | reverse complement strand
CTTCACATTGTCTTCCTAACCCCGCTTGGCCTCCGACTTCCCCGTTCGCGTTCAGGGCCTGGTCGGGGGCCTCAGGGCGTGCTGCTCAGCCGGTAGGCCTCGCCGTCGCGGGTGAGCAGCCACTCGCCCTTGGCGTAGGCCTCGCCGTCGCGCACCCGCGCCTGCCCGCTCCCGGTCTCGTACACCAGGGACCGGTCGGCGTCCTGGCGCTGCGCGGAGTAGACGACCAGCCCGTCCCCGGCGGTCAGGGCGGCCCGCTGCCCGCGGGGGAGCCGCTCGGGCACCTCGTGGGCCCGCCAGGTCTGGGCGTCGTAGACGGTGAGCGCGCGGTCGGCGGCGACGGCGAACGTGTCCGAGCCCGCCGCGTAGAGCGCGTCGCGGGTCAGGTGCTCGGCCGGCAGCTCGCGGGTCTGCTGGTCGCCGGTCTCGACCTGGACGCGCTGGACCTCGCCGGTCGGCCTGCCCCGGCCGTCGGTGCTCAGCACGTAGGCGTAGGGGTAGGCGAAGCCCGCGGCGTACCCGCTGGTCAGGGGCCGGGGCTCGGCGTCGCAGCCGTGCGCCGTCCAGACGGTCCCGGCGTCCTTGTCCGTCCAGACGGCGATGTCGTGGTCGGCGTGGAAGGCCGCGCCGCCGCGCCGGGCGACCCCGCCGGTGCCCAGCCGCACCGGCTCGCTCTCGCCGGAGCGGCACATCAGCTGGTAGCCGCCGCCGTCCTTGCGCTGCGCCCAGATCGTCATGTTCCGGCTGCCCGAGGCGGCGTACATGCCCTCCGGCTCGGCGACGGGGGCGGGGACGGTGAGCAGGCCGCTCACGTCGGCGCGCCACAGCACGCCGTCGCTGAGCCCGCGGGGGCCCACGCCGGTGCCCAGGACCGCCCCGTCGGAGGTGACGCCGAAGGCGTTGAGGGTCTTGCCGCTGGGCAGGTCGCGGGGGAGGCCGCCGGCGGCGCCGGGCCGGCCCGGGGAGGGGGCGGCGGAGCCGGGGCGCCGCTCGGCGGGCTCGGAGGCGGCCAGCACCGACGGGTCGCGGGGGTCGGGCGCGCCGGAGTCCGCCAGCTGCGGGGCGACGACCGCGACGGCGGCGGCCACCGAGAGGCCCGCCGCGGACGCGGTGATCCGGCGCCGCCTGCGGCGCGCCTTCACCTGGTGGCCGACCCGGGCGAGGAGGGCGGGAGGCGCCTCGGGAGAGGGTGCCGCGTCGTCGAGAGCGCGCAGCCTTCCGGCGACGAGCCGCTCAAGATCTTCCACGTCGGTCCTCCATCAGTGCCTGCTCGGCTTCCTGGGGCAGCATGCTGGCGCGGAGCTTGGCCAGCGCCCGGGAGGCCTGGCTCTTCACCGTTCCGCGGGAGCATCCCAGCACCCGCGCCGTCTCTTCCTCACTCAGTTGTTCGAAGTAGCGCAGGACGAGCACCGCGCGCATCCGCGGGGGCAGGGCGGCCAGCGCCGCGTCCAGCCCGTCGACCTCGTGGACCCGGTGCAGCTCGGGGTCCTCGGCCGCCTGCTCGGGCACCCCTTCGACGAGGTGCTCCAGCCGGGGCCTGCGCCAGCGGTTGGCCATGATGCGCGCCATGGTGGTGCGCACATAGCCCTCCGGGTCGTCCTTGCGCCGTACCCGCCCCCAGGCCACACCCGTACGGGTGAGCGCCTCCTGGACGAGGTCCTCGGCGTCGTGCTGGTTGCCGGTGAGGACGTACGCGTAACGGAAGAGCGCCGGGAACCTGTTGGCCACGAAGTCCTCGAACTGGCCGCCGCCGCCCCGCATCACGTCGCCTCTCCCCTCCAAAGACACCCGCCGGGACCGGAAGGTTGCATGGATGGCCCAAATCCTCCCACGCTCGCACGGCGCGGGTTTCCGAGATCGGACTTGAATACTCATCCGATTGAATGCATACTTTTTCTCAGTCAAGCTGAGGAGAGACATGGGTTACCGGGTTGCGGTGGCGGGCGCGAGCGGTTACGCGGGCGGGGAACTCCTGCGCATCCTGGCCGGCCACCCCGGATTCGAGATCGGCACGCTGACCGCCGGAAGCAACGCCGGAGCCGCCCTGGGCACCCTGCAGCCACACCTCCGCTCCCTGTCCGACCGGGTCCTCGCCGAGACTACCCCGCAGACCCTCGCGGACCACGACGTGGTCTTCCTCGCGCTGCCGCACGGCGCGTCGGGCCCGCTCGCCGCCGAACTGGGCGAGGACGTGCTGGTCGTCGACTGCGGCGCCGACTTCCGGCTCGCCGACGCCGCCGAGTGGGAGCACTTCTACGGCAGCCCGCACGCCGGCACCTGGCCCTACGGACTGCCGGAGCTGCCCGGCCAGCGGGAGGTCCTGGCCGGGACGAAGCGGATCGCGGTGCCCGGCTGCTACCCGACGGTCACGACCCTGGCGCTCGTCCCCGCCTTCACCGCCGGGCTCGCCGAACCCGACGTGGTCGTCGTCGCCGCCTCCGGCACCTCCGGGGCGGGCAGGTCGCCCAAGGTCAACCTGCTGGGCAGCGAGGTCATGGGCGCGGTCTCGGCCTATGGCGTCGGCGGTGTGCACCGGCACACCCCGGAGATGATCCAGAACCTGTCGGCGGCCGCCGGCGAACCCGTCACCGTCTCCTTCACCCCCACCCTCGCCCCCATGAGCCGCGGGATCCTGGCCACCTGCACCGCCAAGGCCAGGCCCGGCACCACCTACGCCGCCCTCCGGGAGGCCTACCTCGCCGCCTACGCCGCCGAGCCGTTCGTGGACGTGCTCCCCGAGGGGATGTGGCCGTCCACCGCGATGACGCTCGGCGCCAACACCGCGCTGATGCAGGTCGCCCTGGACGAGCGCGCGGGCCGCATCGTGATCACCGCCGCCATCGACAACCTCACCAAGGGCACCGCGGGTGGCGCCGTCCAGTCCGCCAACCTGGCCCTCGGCCTGCCCGAGGAGCAGGGGCTGGGCACCCTCGCCGTCGCACCCTGAAACCTCCCGTCGCGAAGAGAAGAAGAGGGCACATGAGCGTCACCGCACCCCTGGGCTTCCGGGCCTCCGGCATAGCAGCGGGCATCAAGGACAACGGCAACCGAGACCTGGCACTGGTCGTCAACGACGGACCCTCGCGCGCCGCCGCCGCGGTGTTCACCGCCAACCGCGTGAAGGCCGCGCCCGTGCTGTGGAGCGAGCAGGTGGTCTCCGGCGGCCGGGTGCGCGCGGTGGTCCTCAACTCCGGCGGAGCCAACGCCTGCACCGGCTCCCCGGGCTTCCAGGACACCCACGCCACCGCCGAGAAGGTGGCCGAGGTCCTGGCGGAGTCCGCCGGGGAGATCGCGGTGTGCTCCACCGGCCTGATCGGCCTCCGGCTGCCGATGGACGAGCTGCTGTCCGGGGTGGAGACGGCGGCGGCCGAGCTCACCCGCGACGGCGGCCTGAGCGCCGCCGACGCCATCCGCACCACCGACTCCGTCGCCAAGATCGCCTTCCGCCGCGGCGAGGGCGGCTACATGATCGGCGGCATGGCCAAGGGCGCGGGCATGCTCGCCCCCTCCCTGGCGACCATGCTGGTGGTGCTCACCACCGACGCCGACCTGCCCGCCGAGACGCTCGACCGGGCGCTGCGCGCGGCGACCTCGCAGTCCTTCGACCGGCTCGACGCCGACGGCTGCATGTCCACCAACGACACCGTCCTGCTCATGGCCAGCGGCGCCGCCGGCACCGCTCCCGAGGAGGCGGCGTTCACCGCCCTGCTCACCGAGGTCTGCCTCGACCTGACCCGCCAGCTCCTGGTGGACGCCGAGGGCGCCTCCAAGGCGATCACGATCGAGGTCGTCGGCGCCGACAGCGTCGCCGACGCCGTCACCGTCGGCAAGTCCATCGCCCGCAACAACCTCCTCAAGTGCGCCATCACCGGCGAGGACCCCAACTGGGGCAGGGTCCTGTCGGCGGTCGGCACCACCGACGCGGTGTTCGAGCCCGACCGGCTCAACGTGGCGATCAACGGCGTCTGGGTCTGCCGCGGCGGCTCGGTCGGCGAGGACCGCTCCAAGGTCGACCTGCGGCCCCGCGACGTGTCCATCACCGTGGACCTGTCGGCGGGCCGGCACTCGGCGACGGTGTGGACGACCGACCTGACGGTGGAGTACGTGCGGGAGAACTCGGAGTACAGCTCGTGAACCGGCGCAGCGCGATGGACAAGGCGGCGGTGCTGATCGAGGCGCTGCCCTGGCTCGAGCGGTTCCACGACCAGATCGTCGTGGTCAAGTACGGCGGCAACGCCATGACCGAGGACGCGCTGCGCGAGTCCTTCGCCAGCGACATCGTCTTCCTGCGGCTGGCCGGGCTGCGCCCGGTCGTCGTGCACGGCGGCGGGCCGCAGATCAACGCGGCGCTGGAGAAGTTCGGCATCGAGTCGCACTTCACCGCGGGGCTGCGGGTCACCACGCCCGAGGCGATGGACGTGGTGCGCATGGTGCTCACCGGGCAGGTCAACCGCGAGGTCGTCGGCCTGCTCAACTCCCACGGCCCGTACGCGGTCGGCATGTCGGGCGAGGACGCCCACCTGTTCACCGCCCGGAAGCTGCACGCGATCGTGGACGGCGAGCCGGTCGACATCGGCCAGGTCGGCGAGATCGTCAAGGTCGACCCCGGCGCGGTGCAGAGCCTCATCAGCGACGGGCGCATCCCGGTGATCTCGAGTGTGGCCCGCGGCGAGAACGGCGAGGTCTACAACGTCAACGCCGACACCGCCGCCGCCGCGCTCGCCTCGGAGCTGGGCGCCGCCAAGCTGATCGTCCTCACCGACGTGGAGGGCCTGTACGCCGACTGGCCGAACAGCGACGAGGTGATCCACCAGCTGACCGCGGCCGAGCTGGAGGAGCTCATGCCGGACCTCTCCTCGGGCATGGTGCCCAAGATGGGCGCCTGCCTGCACGCGGTCAGCAACGGCGTGCCGCAGGCGCACGTGCTGGACGGGCGGGTGCCGCACTCGCTGCTGCTGGAAGTCTTCACCGACGAAGGGATCGGAACGATGGTGGTGCCGTCGTGAGCTGGCAGGACGATTTCGCGGCCTCCTTCATGCCCAACCGGGCGGTGCCGCCGCTGATGCTCTCCCACGGGCGGGGCAGCACCGTCTGGGACGTGGACGGCAACGCCTACCTCGACATGTTCGCCGGGATCGCCGTCTCGGCCCTGGGCCACGCCCACCCGGCGCTGGTGGAGGCGGTGAGCGGGCAGATCGCCAGGATCGCGCACGTCTCCCCGCTGCTGACCAGCGAGCCCGAGGTGCGGCTGGCCACCCGGCTGCTGGAGCTGCTGGACCTGCCCGGCAAGGTCTACTTCTGCAACTCCGGCACCGAGGCCAACGAGGCGGCCTTCAAGATGGTCCGCAAGCACGCGGGCGCCGGCAAGTACCTCGTGGCCACCGAGAACGGCTTCCACGGCCGGACGATGGGCGCGCTGTCCCTCACCGGCAAGAAGGCCATCCGCGAGCCCTTCGAGCCCTACGGCGCGGACGTGCGGTTCGTGCCCTACGGCGACGCCGAGGCGCTGCGCGAGGCCGTCACCGGCGAGTGCGCCGCGGTCTTCCTGGAGCCCACCCAGGGCGAGGCGGGCGTCGTGCCCGCCCCCGACGGCTACCTGACCGCGGCCCGCGAGATCTGCGACGCCACCGGCGCGCTGCTCGTCCTGGACGAGATCCAGAGCGGCATCGGCCGGACCGGCACCTGGTTCGCCCACCAGCACGAGGGCGTGCGGCCCGACATCATCACCCTGGCCAAGGGCCTGGGCGGCGGCGTCCCGATCGGGGTGTGCGTCGGCGTCGGCGCCTCCGCCGACCTGTTCGCCCCCGGCGACCACGGCTGCACCTTCGGCGGCAACCCGCTGTCGGCGTCCGCGGCCCTGGCCGTCCTGGAGACCATCGAGCGCGACGGGCTGATGGCGCACGCCGTCAAGCTCGGCGAGCAGCTGTCGGCCGGGATCGAGGCGCTGGACCACCCGCTGGTCGCCGGGGTGCGCGGCCGCGGCCTGTGGCTGGGGATCGTGCTGGCCGAGCCGGTCGCCGCCGCCGTCCGCGAGGCGGCGCAGCGGGCCGGGTTCCTGGTCAACAACGTCCAGCCCGGCGCGATCCGGCTCGCCCCCGCCCTGACCATGACCGTCGAGGAGGCGCAGAGCTTCCTCGACGCCCTCCCCGCGATCCTCGACGAGGTGGCCGCATGACCCGCCATTTCCTGCGCGACGACGACCTGACCCCGGCCGAGCAGGCCGAGGTGCTGGCCCTGGCCGCCCGGATGAAGGCGGACCGCTACGGCTTCAAGCCGCTGGCGGGTCCGAGGTCGGTGGCGGTGCTCTTCGACAAGCACTCCACCCGCACCCGGGTGTCCTTCACCGCCGGGATCGCCGAGCTCGGCGGCAACCCGCTGGTGCTCGACGCCGGGTCCAGCCAGCTCGGCCGCGGCGAGAGCATCGCCGACACCGCCCGGGTGCTGGAGCGGATCTGCGCGGCGATCGTCTGGCGGACCTTCGGCCAGGAGCGCATCGAGGAGATGGCCGGCGCCTCGTCGGTGCCGGTGGTCAACGCGCTCACCGACCAGTTCCACCCCTGCCAGATCCTCGCCGATCTCCAGACGATCCAGGAGGCAAAGGGTAAACTGGCAGGGGTCACGCTCGCCTACTTCGGCGACGGGGCCAACAACATGGCGCACTCCTACCTGCTCGGCGGCGCGACCGCGGGGATGCACGTGCGGATCGCCGCTCCCGAGGGGCACCTGCCGGACCGCGGCGTATGGCACCGGGCCGAGGAGATCGCCAAGACCACCGGCGGCTCGGTCGAGGTGACGACCGACGCCCGGCAGGCGGCCGCGGGCGCGGACGTCCTGGCCACCGACACCTGGGTCTCGATGGGACAGGCGGAGGTGGACCAGGCGGTCTACGTCCCGTACGCCCTGACCGCGGAGCTGGTGGCGCTGGCCAGGCAGGACGTCTCGGTCCTGCACTGCCTGCCCGCCTACCGGGACAAGGAGATCGCCGCCTCCGTGCTGGACGGCCCGCACAGCCTCGTGTGGGACGAGGCGGAGAACCGCCTGCACGCCCAGAAGGCACTGCTCACCTGGCTGCTGGAGAGATAAGAGAACCGTGACGACCCCGATGACCAAGGCCGCCCGGCAGGCGCGGGTGCTGGAACTGCTGTCCCGGCACAACGTGCACTCCCAGGGCGAACTGGCCCGCCTGCTGCGGCAGGAGGGCATGGAGGTCACCCAGGCGACGCTGTCGCGCGATCTGGTGGAGATCGGGGCGGTCCGCCTGCGCGCCGACGACGGCAGCCTGATCTACGCGGTGCCCGGCGAGGGCGGCGAGCGGATCAAGCTGGCCCGCACCGGCAGCACCGAGACCTTCGACTCCCGGCTGGCGCGGCTGGCCCAGGAGCTGCTGGTCTCGGCCGAGGCGTCGGCCAACCTGGTGATCGTGCGCACGCCCGCGGGCGCCGCGCAGTACCTCGCCTCGGCCATCGACCACGCCGAGTGGCCGCAGATCCTCGGCACCGTCGCGGGAGACGACTCCATCCTGGTCATCTCCCGCGACCCGCTCGGCGGGGAGGAGCTCGCGGCACGGCTGCTGCGGCTCACCGAGCGACGAAGTCAGGGGTCCCCGGGCCCCGCACCCCTTGAACTGATCGACTCCATGAACGAGAAAAGGACGAAGACATATGACTGAGCGCGTCGTACTGGCGTACTCCGGGGGGCTGGACACTTCGGTCGCCATCCCCTTCCTCGCCGAGAAGATGGGTGCCGAGGTCATCGCCGTGGCCCTGGACTGCGGTCAGGGCGGCGAGGACATGGAGCAGATCCGCCAGCGCGCCCTGGACTGCGGCGCGGTCGAGTCGGTCGTCGAGGACGCCAAGGAGGAGTTCGCCCGGGACTTCTGCTTCCCGGCGATCCGCGCCAACGCCCTCTACATGGACCGCTACCCGCTGGTCTCGGCGCTGTCCCGGCCGCTGATCGTCAAGCACCTCGCCGCGGCCGCCGCCCGGTTCGGCGGCACCCACGTCGCGCACGGCTGCACCGGCAAGGGCAACGACCAGGTCCGGTTCGAGGCCGGCCTCATGGCGCTCAACCCCGACCTCAAGTGCGTCGCGCCCGCCCGCGACTACGCCTGGACCCGCGACAAGGCCATCGCCTTCGCCGAGGAGAAGGGCCTGCCGATCGAGGTCTCCGGGAAGAACCCCTACTCCATCGACCAGAACCTCTGGGGCCGGGCCGTGGAGACGGGCTTCCTGGAGGACATCTGGAACGCGCCGATCGAGGACCTCTACGCCTACACCGCCGACCCGTCGGTCCCGCGTGAGGCCGACGAGCTGGTCATCACCTTCGAGAACGGCGTGCCCACCGCGATCGACGGCCGCCCGCTCACCCCGTTCCAGATCATCGACGAGCTCAACAAGCGCGCCGGCGCCCAGGGCGTCGGCCGGCTCGACATGGTCGAGGACCGCCTCGTGGGCATCAAGTCCCGCGAGGTCTACGAGGCCCCGGCCGCCATCGCGCTGCTGGCGGCCCACCAGGAGCTGGAGAACGTCACCGTCGAGCGCGACCTCGCCCGCTTCAAGCGCTCGGTCGACCAGCGCTGGGGCGAGCTGGTCTACGACGGCCTGTGGTTCTCCCCGCTGAAGACCGCGCTGGAGTCCTTCATCGCCGAGGCCCAGCAGCACGTGAACGGCGACGTGCGGCTCACCCTGCACGGCGGGCGCGCCGTGGTGACCGGCCGGCGCAGCGGCTCCTCGCTGTACGACTACGATCTGGCGACGTACGACACCGGCGACACCTTCGACCAGAGCCTGGCCAAGGGCTTCGTCGACCTGTGGAGCCTGCCGAGCAAGATCGCGTCGGTCCGGGACCGCCGCAACGGCTCCTGAGAATTCCAGCAGTGTGCCGCCCCGGGGTGGTGCCCCGGGGCGGTACAACTGTGTATCCAGGCGGGCCTGCGGCCCGCTGCCACTGACATATCGGAGATTGGGATCACTGTGAGCAAGGCACCGACCCGGTTGTGGGGCGGACGGTTCGAAGGCGGGCCGTCGGACGCGCTGGCGCGCCTGTCCGTGAGCGTCCAGTTCGACTGGCGGCTCGCGCCGTACGACCTGATGGGGTCGCGCGCCCACGCCCGCGTGCTCAACCGCGCGGGCCTGCTGGACGACGACGAGCTCGCCCGCATGCTGGGCGCCATCGACGACCTGGAGCAGGCCTGCGCCTCCGGCGAGTTCCGGCCCACCGTCGCCGACGAGGACGTGCACACCGCCCTGGAGCGCGGCCTGCTGGAGCGCCTGGGCACCCTGGGCGGCAAGCTGCGCGCCGGCCGCTCCCGCAACGACCAGGTCGCCACCGACCTGCGCCTGTACCTGCGCGACCACGTCCGCCGGATCGTCTCCCGGCTGGTGGAGCTGCAGACCGCGCTCATCGGCCAGGCCGAGGCCAACATGGGCGTGGCCTGTCCCGGCATGACCCACCTGCAGCACGCCCAGCCCGTGCTCTTCTCCCACCAGCTCCTGGCGCACGTCCACGCCATCAGCCGCGACATCGAGCGCTTCCAGGACTGGGACAAGCGCGCCGCGATCTCCCCGCTGGGCTCCGGCGCCCTGGCCGGCTCCTCCCTGCCGCTGGACCCGCAGGCCGTCGCCGAGGAGCTCGGCTTCACCGCCGCCGCGGCCAACTCCATGGACGCCGTCAGCGACCGCGACTTCGTCGCCGAGTTCCTCTTCGCCGCCGCCCTGGCGGGCGTGCACCTCTCGCGCCTCGGCGAGGAGGTGTGCCTGTGGGCCTCCCAGGAGTTCCGCTGGATCGAGATGGACGACACCTACGCCACCGGGTCGTCGATCATGCCCCAGAAGAAGAACCCCGACGTGGCCGAGCTGGCCCGCGGCAAGGCCGGCCGGATCATCGGCTCCCTGGTGGGCCTGCTCACCACCCTCAAGGGCCTGCCGCTGACCTACAACCGCGACCTCCAGGAGGACAAGGAGGGCGCCTTCGACGCCGTCGAGACCCTCCTGCTGGTGCTGCCCGCCATGTCCGGCCTGATCGCCACCATGCGCGTCAACACCGAGCGCCTGGAGGAGCTGGCCCCCCAGGGCTTCGCCCTGGCCACCGACCTCGCCGAGCTCCTGGTCCGCCGCGGCGTGGTCTTCCGCGACGCCCACGAGGTCGTCGGCCACCTGGTCGTGTGGTGCCAGGTCAACGACAAGGACTTCGGCGACCTCACCGACGCCGAGCTCGCCAAGGTCTCCCCGCACCTCACCCCGGACGTCCGCGAGGTCCTCAACGTCCCCGGCGCCATCGCCTCCCGCAAGGCGCACGGCGGCACCGCCCCCGAACGCGTCCAGGAGCAGATCGACGACCTGCGCTCCTCCGCCGACGCCGCGGCCGCCTGGGCCTCGGAGTCCTGACCCCCGCGTACGGGCCGGATCCCCGCGATCCGGCCCGTACGCGTTCCTGCGTCCGCCGTGCCGGCCCGACTCCGCTTTTTTTTTGTCAGGCCGGTCCTGACGACGTAGCCTCTGTCAGGCTGACCCTGACAGAAGGAGGCGTGGTGGAGGCGGTGGAGGAGGAGCCGGCGCGGTGCTCGTTCTGCGACCGGGCCGAGCACCGGGTGCGCAAGCTGGTGTCCGGGCCGGGGGTGCGGATCTGCGACCAGTGCGTCGACCTGGCGGACAAGATCATCGAGGAGTACCGGGAGGAGCCGGCGGCGCCGCGGTTCCCGGGCTGGGAGACGCTGAGCGACGAGCAGATGCTCGACCGGATCCCGCGGATCTCGGCGGTCGTCGACCAGGTCGAGGCCGACCTGCGGCTGTGGGTGCGGGAACTGCGGCGGCGCGGGGTGACCTGGGCGCGGATCGGCGCGGCCCTGGGCATCACCCGCCAGTCCGCCTGGGAACGGTTCGCCGGGAGGGATGAGGAGTGACCGAGAGCACGACGCGTACGCCGATGGACCGGGAGTTCTTCGACCGGCCCGTGCTGGAGGTCGCGACAGGCCTGCTCGGGCGGGTGCTGAGCCGCACCACGCCCGAGGGGACGGTGGCCGTCCGGCTGACCGAGGTGGAGGCGTACGCGGGGGAACTCGACCCTGCGTCCCACTGCTACCGGGGCATGACGGCACGGAACGCCGTCATGTTCGGCGAGCCGGGACACGCCTACGTGTACTTCACGTACGGGATGCACTTCTGCGTGAACCTCGTCTGCGGGCCCGACGGCACCGCCTCGGCGGTCCTGCTGCGCGCCGGGGAGATCGTCGAGGGGGCCGAGCTGGCACGCGCCCGGCGCAACGGCTCCCCCGACCGGGACCTGGCCCGGGGCCCCGCGCGGCTGTGCCAGGCGCTGGGCATCGCCCGCGAGCTCAACGGCGCGGACGTCTGCGTACCCGGCGAGCTGATGATCCACGAGGGCGCGCCGGTCCCGGCGCCGCTCGTCCGCAGCGGCCCGCGCACCGGCGTCTCCTCGGCGCACGACACGCCGTGGCGGTTCTGGGTGGAAGGCGACCCGAGCGTCTCGCCCTACCGCAGGCACGTCCCCCGGAACCGGCGCGGGCAGGCGGCTCCCGGGGCCTGAGGCCGCCTCCGGGCGGGCGGCCCGGAGGCGGAGAGGAATATCGATTACCACCAGGGCCGTAACTTGCGGCAACCTTGGGAAGTCATCCGTTTTCGAGAAGTGGGACGACCGTGACCGACATCGTGGACGAACTGCAGTGGCGTGGCCTGCTGGCCCATACCACCGACGAGGAGGCGCTGCGCGCCGTCCTCTCGGCGGGGCCCGTCACGTATTACTGCGGGTTCGACCCGACGGCGCCCAGCCTCCACGTCGGCAACCTCGTCCAGCTGCTGACCATGCGGCGCATCCAGGACGCCGGGCACCGGCCCCTGGCGCTGGTGGGCGGCGCGACCGGCCTGATCGGCGACCCGAGCGGACGCTCCAGCGAGCGCCAGCTCAACTCCACCGAGGTCGTCGCCGGGTGGGTGAAGCGCATCCAAGAGCAGGTCTCGCGTTTTCTGTCCTTCGAGGGCGAGAACGCGGCCCGGATGGTCAACAACCTCGACTGGACCGGGCCCATGTCCGTGATCGACTTCCTGCGGGACGTCGGCAAGCACTTCCCGGTCAACCGGATGCTCGCCCGCGAGGTGGTGGCCTCCCGGCTGGAGGCCGGCCTGTCGTACACCGAGTTCTCCTACCAGCTCCTGCAGAGCATGGACTTCCTGGAGCTCTACCGCCGCCACGGCTGCGTCCTGCAGAGCGGAGGCAGCGACCAGTGGGGCAACCTCACCGCGGGAGCCGACCTCATCCGCCGGGTCACCGGGAAGCACGTGCACGCGATCTCGACGCCGCTGCTCACCAAGCCCGACGGCACCAAGTACGGCAAGACCGCGGGCGGGGCGATCTGGCTCGACCCCGAGCTCACGTCCCCGTACGCGTTCTTCCAGTACTGGCTGAACGTCGAGGACGGCGAGGTCGGCAAGCTTCTGCGCACGTTCAGCTTCCGGAGCCGCGAGGAGATCGAGGAACTGGAGAAGCAGTCGGCGGACAGGCCCGCCGCGCGCATCGGCCAGCGGGCCCTCGCCACGGAGCTGACCACCCTGGTGCACGGGGCCGGCGAGACGGACAAGGTGATCGCCGCCTCGGCGGCGCTGTTCGGACAGGGGGGCCTGGACTCCCTCGACGAGCGCACCCTCGCCGCGGCCCTGGCCGAGGCGCCGCAGGGCAGCGCCCCCGCCGGGGAGCTGCCGCCCGTCGCGGACCTCCTGGTCGCGGCCGGGCTGTGCAAGAGCAAGTCCGAGGCGCGCAGGACGATCGCCCAGGGCGGCGCCTACCTCAACAACGCCAAGGTGGAGGGCGAGGACGCCGTGCCCACCGCCGGCGACCTGCTGCACGGGCGGTACCTCGTGCTGCGCCGCGGCAAGCGCAACCTCGGGAGCATCGCCGTCGGCTGAGGAAACGGCCGCTGAACTGCGAAAAGTCCCCGCCGGAGGAAACTCCGGCGGGGACTTTTCCGTAGGAGACCGGCAAACGTTGGGGAGATCCAGGTCACAAAAGGTTTGGCAGGGGAGGGAAGGGGCATCAATGTCCCTACAGAAAGACCGTCCCAGCAGGGGTCCCGCGCTCCGGAAGCGCTGATTTGACGTTGTCCCCGGGCGGTCGTAATGTTCTACCTACCCCACGGGGGAGCGGGACGCGGAAGCGGCCGGCCCCGGGGAGAACCCCACTGACACGGCAGGGCCGATCGGATTCGGTACGAAGCACTGAATCGGAACTGCTAAGTTAGAGGGACCGCAGAGAGGGAAACGCCGAAAGGCGAAAACCAAACTGCAGGATCCAATCAAGAGGGAATTATCCCGAAAGAGCGGATTTGACAGGCAGAAAGAGCCTGATAAGTTAAACCAGGTCGCTCCGGAGCGAAGGCCATAAAGGCCGGAACGAAAGAGTGAGTCCGTTTCTTGAGAACTCAACAGCGTGCTAAAAGTCAGTGCCAAATAAAAGGCCAGGACTTGTTC
>NZ_BAAAHH010000045.1:0-46100 GCF_039525175.1 Actinocorallia libanotica | reverse complement strand
CTGTGTCCGGGGGCGAATCCTCAACTCGCGATCATGCCGTGATCAAAGCCCTTCGCCGAGGATGAAAGAGGCTCACTGGTCACCGGCAGGGTCAGCGAGTTCTGCGTATCGGGGAATCATGATCCGGACGGAGATACGCTGCAAGAAAGCGCCAACGGGCAGAGCTGCTGGGAGACCATGACGGGGGAGTACCCGGGACTGACCGCCCCCAGTAGCGCCCCCACCGCCACCGCGCCGGCTGCAGCCGCGATCGAGTGGATCCTCCTGGCGCCCGAGCAGCGGTTCGTGCTCGTGATCGACAGGTCGGGCAGCATGGCTGGGAACAAACTCGCGGAAGCGAAGTTCGGAGCCGACTGGTGGGCCGACAACGCGGTGCGCGGCGACCGGCTGGGCGTCGTGTCGTTCGCCGGCGCGGCCAGCAGGAACCTGGGCGTCACCACGATCAATGGTGACGCTGACCGGACCTCGGCGCAGACCGCGATCGCAGGCCTTGTCGCGGGAGGCACCACGTCGATCGGCGGAGGCCTGCGGGAGGGGCTCAACAGCATCCTCAACGCCGGCCCACGTGCCGCTACCCAGGTGATGGCCCTGCTCACCGACGGGTTGCACAACAGCGGCGAGCATCCTTCGGCTGTTTTGCCTGATCTCATCAGCAACGGTGTCCGGGTATACACCGTCGGCATCGGAAGCTCCGTCGACACGGCTCTCCTGCAATCGATTGCCACGGCGACCGGGGGCACATTCCACCGCATCGACCCGAACCTCTCCACGTCCGATCAGGAATTCCGTATCCGCACCGTGCTTCAAGAGATCTCCGGTGTCGCCCGGAACAACGGCGGACTCGTCACGACCCAGCCGGAGGCGCTGGGTGAAGTGCCGGTAGAACGGTCGGTACTCATCGAGCCGGGCAGCGAACTGGCGACCTTCGGCATTACCTGGCAGGGCGAGGAGAACCTCCTCTTGCTCGAACTGGTCTCCCCCGACGGGGAGACCATCACGGCCAACTCCGTTCCCGACGGCACACGCAAGATCATGGGTACGCGTCCCTACAGGGCATTCCAGGTGGACCAGCCCGTCGCCGGGAACTGGAAGGTCTCCATCCGGCCCGAACACGGCCAAGGAGCCGTCCAGACCCGGCTGTTCGTCTTCAGTCAGAACCCGCACATCGACGGCGCGCTCTTCTCTCCCAGGCAGGCTTATGAACCAGGCCAGACCGTGCCGCTGTTCCTCCAGGTCTATTTCAACCAGCCGGTCACCGGACTTCAGGTCAGCGGGGTGGCCCGCCTACCGGACGGTTCCGCGGCACCACTGCGATTCGACGACACCGGCGACACCATCTGCGGGGACGAACTGGCCCGCGACGGCCTTTACAGCGCCCTGTTCGACGAGACCCACGACCAGCAGGGAACCTACACCTTCGAAGTCGAGGTCGAAAGCGACGGCAAAACAGTCGCGTATGCCGACTCCGGCGAACTGCTCCTGTCCGGCGACAGCCACGATCCCGAGCCGATTCCACGGTTCAAACGCCGCTTCCAGACATCACTCATCATCGGCCGCGAGCCGATCAAGACCGGCGACAGACAAGAGGACTGAAGTAGCCGCAGACGAACCAAGCCGACCGGCCAGTGGCTCATCTCCCAACGTTGCCGGGGTTTTGATCTACGCGGATGTGCCCGGCGGGTCCCGGGTCGAACTCGCAAACGCGATCTCCGAATACATCGAAGGGTTCTACGGTTCGAAACCACCACCCCAACGTCGAGCCTCATCTCCTCACCAGCGAGTCCGTGAAACCGAGGCAACATCAGCTTGGCCGTTGAACCGGGGGGAAGCTCGGATCAGTGCTTGGTCAGCGGCTTCGTCTTCTTGTTCTGGCGACGCTCATCCCTGGCATAGAGGGCCTTCACAGTGCCCACGCCGCGTCGTTCCAGCTCGAACAAGGTCGTTGCGGTCATCAGGTCGCTCAGCTTCGCGTATCCGTAGGTACGGGTGTCGAAGTCGGGGTGGCGTTTGGTGATGATGCCGCCGACGGACGCGAGATTGGCCCAGCCTTCTTCGTCGGAGGCGGCCTCGACGGCGTCGCGGAGCCGGTTGACCAGGAGAGTATCTGCTTTGAGCTTGGTGGCCGGGGCGCGCTGAGCGGGTCTTGTCGCTTCGACAGGGGTTGCCGCGTCAGGGGTGTAGACGAGGTTCTCGATGTAGATGAACTTGTCACAGGCGGCGACGAACGGCGAGGGCGTCTTGCGCTCGCCGAACCCGTACACGGTGAGACCCGATTCGCGCAGCCGCGAGGCCAGCCGGGTGAAGTCGCTGTCGCTGGAGACGAGGCAGAACCCGTCGAATCTGCCCGTGTAGAGAAGGTCCATCGCGTCGATCACCATCGCGGCGTCGGTGGCGTTCTTGCCGGTGGTGTAGGCGAACTGCTGGACCGGCTGGATCGACCGGGCGAGGAGTTGGTCTTTCCAGCCCGTGAGCCGTGACCCGGTCCAGTCACCGTAGGCGCGCTTCACATGAGCGGTGCCGTACTTGGCGATCTCCGCCAGCAGCCCTTCAGCGATGGAAGGCCGTGCATTGTCAGCGTCGATGAGCACCGCAAGCCTGGCTGCGTACTCCCCGGCCAGCCCGACCTTCCCCAGCTCCGTCATGAAAAACAGAATGCCCGACTTCAGACGAGTTCGTCCGCAGCTCAGACAGGAAACTTCTTGCCCGGTCTCAGCGGGGTGCGATCGTCCAGGAGGATGGGAAACCTACACGCCCGCCGCGACCACACCGGCCCTTCACCGAGACGCCCCCGACGGATTCGGATCCCTGTGATGACCGACCGCGACGTTCCCTCCCCCGCCGCCCTCAAAGCCGTCAGAAAGCTCGCACGCATCCGCATGGACCTGAAGACATAGCCGGGGAGCCTCAGATACCGGTCTCCCCCGTCAGGTAAGGACGGAGGACCATCACGGGCAACTGCGCGATACCTTCCCAGCGGGCCAGGGCGACGGCGATGTCCTCGGCGATCTCGTCTGGATCGGGGATCCCCGACTGAAGGTGGCGAGCGAGCTGGAGATGTTTCGCCGCGAAAGCCGACGCGCCGACCTTCCGTATCTGCAGCAGCCGATGGGTGAGCTCGACCCTTCGGTATTCAGGTGTCGTCAGTTCGGTGCTTCGACAGGGGCCTGCTGGGTGGCTATATGGCCGCCTGGCGGCGTAGCGGGTGCGTGGTTCCTGGGGTCTACCTGATTTCGGTCGCCTGGGACCACACCACTCGCCACTGGCCATCGATGTTCTCGTAGCTGTCGGTGTGCCAGTAGGTGGTGCGCGGGACCGGATGGCCGCCGAAGACCACCTCAAGGGTGGCCTGGTAGCGGATGACGGCGGCGTTCTCGTGGACGCGGACGTCGATGGGACCGGGCTCCCAGGCGACATAGTCGATATGCCCGGCCGCGATGGCCCCCAGGTAGTCGTCCTTGGACAGCGCCGCACCGATGGGGGTGATGAGCTGGAAGTCCGATGCGTGCAACTCGGAGGCAACGGCGACATCGCCTGCTACGAGCGCACGGAGCCGGGCGCGCTCGACTTCGCGGATCTGTTCTGCGACCACATCAATGGCGGGAACACCGGCTGTCTGTGGCATGGGACTTCACTCCTGGGTTCTGCGGGCGGGGTGCCGCGGCGGACGATGCTCGAGCCGAGCAGAGGTGGGGCGACGGCCGGACCGTCCACCGACACCGCTAGACAAATTAACACGGCTTGTCTAGTTGGACTCCATGCGTCCAAAAGGTTAGCGTATCGACATGGCAGACGACCGGACCGGACACATCCTCGACAGCGCGCTGACCGTTTTCAGTCAGTACGGGTACGCCAAGACCACCATGCAGGACATCGCCCGCGCCGCCGGGATGTCCCGGGCCGCGCTCTACCTGCATTTCGCCAGCAAGGAAGACCTCTTCCGGGCGGGATCCCGAAGGGCGCACACCCGGGCGCTCGAACACGTGGACGCGGCCCTCGCCGAGCAGGGCGACGTGCTGTCGCGAGTCGACGCCGCGATGGCCGCCTACTTCGGGGAAGTGACGGCGCAGATCTCCTCGAGCGCCCACGGCAGAGAGATCTTCGACGCCGGGCTCACCCTCACCGGGGACATCGTCAGCGAAACCAAGGCCGCCCTGACGGCCCGGTTGGCCTGCGCACTACAAACGGCCGCAGCAGCGGGGGAGGCACGGTTCTCCCACCTCGACACCACCGCCGAGGACATCGCACTTCTTCTCCTCGCCGCCGCAGACGGACTGCAGAAGACAAGCACGGACTCAGCGGTCCAACACCGGCAGAGGCTCCTGTTCCTACGCCTGGTACGCGAAGCGATCACACCGCCCGACGACACCGATTCATGATCATTCTCCTGCGCTACCAGGGTTGCCAGGCCTTCACTCATCTCGACTGGAGCGGGGGTTCTGGTGGCCACGGTCGCGAATCCAAGCGGGCCGAGGAGTCCGGCAGGCCGTTGGGAGTGTGCGGCAAGTCGTTGGATTCAGGGCCCGGTCGGCGTGATGCTCCTGTCGATCGTGGAAATCCGGCGAAGCGGTACTTTGCCGCCGTGACACTCGAAGACTTCTGGACGCTCATCCACCGATCCGCGGTCGAGACCGTCGGCCAGGACCAACGCACCGAATGGCTCACCGCGCGCCTCGCACGCCGTCCGGTCTCCGAAATCATCGAGTTCGAACTGCACCTCACCGCCCAGCGAAAGAGGGTCGACACCCGGCACATGTGGGGCGCCGCCTGGAACATCCTGCAGGGCTGGTGCTCCGACGACGGCTTCTGGTACTTCCAACCCTGGCTTGTCGGCCTCGGCCACGACGCCTTCGAACGCGTAGCCGTCCACCCGGACGCCCTCGCCGACACCCATGAGGTCCGCCGCCTCGCCGGACGTCCGAGCTCAGAGTGGACCGACGACGAATGGCCGGAATGGGAGAGCATGAACTACATCGCGCTCAACGCCTATGACCGCGCCACCGGAGAAGAAGAAGGGCTCGAAGACGCCCTCGAAGCACGAGGCCTCTACCGAGTCTGCGACGCCTCCCCCGAGGACGAGCGCTGGGATTACGACGACATCGAACAGCGCCGTACACGGATCCCTAGACTCACGGAACTCCTGGGAGAGCATCACCCTGCCACCTGACAGATCTGATTCCGCGTCATGCCGCATGGTCAACGACGGCGCCTCAGGCACCGAGGCCGCCGCACTCTCGAAATCGACCACTCCACCACCTGCGCCGCCGCTTCGCTGCCTGCAATCCGCTCACGCACCGGGCCTTACCAGGGGCGCCGCCCCCATTAGTGCGGCAACCACGCCGCTCGGGCACGTTATCCGGTACGTCAGCCGTCCGAGATCTACCCGTTGTGGGGTTGGGCTTACGTGGGCTGGACCCCTTGAACGACGGGCCCGCCCTTGTCAGTGGCCACCTGTTTACTTGGCATATGACCGACAAGATGAGTCACAGCTATGTCCACCGAACCACGGCTCTCACTCCCGGCACCGAGATGGTCGAGCCATACGGAGGCGGGACGGGATTTCGGTTCAAGATCCGCAACGTAAAGATCGATGGCCAGGCCGACGTGGTACACGTCCGCGGAGGAGGTTCGCACAAGGTCAGTTTCGACGTGCTGCATGATTGCTCGGAGTGCGGCAACGCCATCAACCAGGTGATCGTCGGTCTGGCGGGCCAGGATCGAGCCCAAGCGTCGGTTTGGAACGGTAAGCGGCGCAGCAGGGGCGGCTTGAAAGTGGTCAATGCCGGCACGCGCGTCGAGGCACTGGCGGAAGACAACCCGGGTCCGGCGGAGTGGGTGAATGTGTCGTGCGACCTCGTTGTTCCCGACGAACCCGGCGTCTACTCGGTTCGAGCACGTTATGCCCAGGCGTATCAGGGACGCCTGATGACTGCCGAGGGACGTGCGATCCCACAGCCGGAATACCAGGACGTGCTGGGTTGGTGGAAGGTCGACCGTCCGGAAGGGCCCGGCCCTGAATCGACCATAGGCACCATCATCGTCGAGGGGGTCGGCTGAGCATCGGCCGTAAATCCAACGATGTCGACGCTGAACTGCGAAGACTTCGGACGTGGCGGTGGTGCGGCCGAGCGTGGTGATGTCCCGGCGGCCCAAGGCCCTGGCAGTGGCGGTGCGCCGTCTGCACGCCGCGGTGCCGCCGGGCGGCCGCAGCCTCGCACACCTCGCTGCCCGATGTGGTGCGACGGGCTCTCGGGAGCGGGCTGGCGTGGCTGGCCGGCTCGGGCCTGGAGGACACGGGGTGGTCGGACTTCGTGCCGGTCTTCGGGCCCGGAGACGGTGACATCGCCGACTACCTGTGGGACGGCCATCGCGTCCGGGTGGTGGACTTCGAGGAGTCCGGCCGCAGCGATCGGGCCTTCGAGCTGGCCGAGATCACCGAGCACGCAGCCAGCTGGGTGGAGCATCCCCTGGACGTCGGGCTCTTCCTGGAGCAGTTCGACCTCACGGCGGCCGAGGCCGCCCGGATGCAGGACTGCCGCAGGCTCCTGGCGCTTGTCTGGCTGTTCCTGCCGGCCTTCGACGAGGGACGAAATCCTCCGGGCACCGCCGAACGACAGGCCGAACGACTGAGCCACCTGCTCACATGAGCAGGTGGCGGGCAAGGAAGCCACGCCACCGCCATGGCCGAAATCCCTGCAGGTCAGCGTCGACATCGTTGGATTCACGGCCGTTACTCGGCTGACCCGTCGAGGCGTGAATCCGCTGGTCAGCCTCTTCGGCCAACCGCATGACCTCGACCGAGCTCGGCATGGCCTCACCGCCGACGTCGATCGCGGGCCCGGAAAGTACAACCACCGGCACCTCATAATGCCGACCATGCAACTGCGCTCAGAGCTGCTCCCTCCACCGGTGAACGAACAACAGCTTCAGGCGATCGGTCGTGAGATCGAGAGGATCGCGAACCTCATCCAGCACGGCGAGCCCGCCGACGAAGCGATCGCGGTCTTCAATCGGTCAACCGGTCACCACTACGGCATGCACGACTTCGCCGAGTACCAGGGGTCTCGCGACCTCGCCGACTTCGCGCTGGAGGCGGCACGGCCGGCACACCCACGGGTTCCGGACATCACTCGCTACGAGCTCATCGAGGTCGTCGACAGGATCCTGGCCGCTGACCCGGAAACCGACTACTACCTGCGCCTTCTCGACGCCAATTTGGCGCACCCCGACGCCTCGGGACTGATCTTCCATCCGCCCGCAGAACTCCGGGACGCCTCGGCCGAACAGATCATCGACCACGCGTTGAGCTACCGCCCTATCGCGATGTGACCCCACCGCACACCCAGCGACCATCACAGAACGTGACGCCCGGCCGAGAACACAGACCACCCGATCACCAGGCCTTACCAGGGGCCCCTCCATAGGAGACAGACGGCGTCCTCCTCCCGAACGTGGCTCCCAGCTCCGAAGGGGTTCTGGGTAGCGTTCCCTACGTTGACAGCATTCCCTCCAGAACGGACTGCCCGATGCCTGCCGAGCTGTGTGAGCTGACCGTCCACATCGACACGGGCCGATGGAGCGAAACGGTTCTGGATGCGGTCGATCTCCTCGTACCGGACGGGAAGATCACCGCTCTGCTCGGCGAGTCCGGTTGCGGCAAGTCCATGGCCGCCGCAGCGCTCACCGGCTCGCTTCCCGGCTCCGCCCGCATCACGGGGCAGGTGCACGTCGACGGCGAGCCCGTGGGCGGACAGCACCAGTGGCGACGCCTTCGCGGCGGCGCCGTCGGGCTGCTGCCCCAAGCCGGTGTCACGGCCTTCCGCGCCGAGGACACCGTGGGCGCGCAGTTGCGCGAATTGGAAGACCGGTACCGGCGATGGAGCTTCGACCGCGCCTGCGCGGCCGCCCGGTACCCCACCGAGCTGGCCGACCTCCATCCGCATCAGCATTCAGGCGGTCAGATCCAGCGTGCCGCGCTCGCCGCCGCACTCCTGCCCGAACCCCGCGTCCTCATCGCGGACGAACCGACGGCCTCCCTCGACACCGGGACCGCCTACGGCGTGTGGGCCACCCTCCGCCGGTACGCCGACGCCGGAGCCGCCGTCCTGGTGATCACCCACGACGTGCCGATGCTCGCCTCTGCCAGGATCGCCGACCACATCGTGCTCATGCGCGGCGGAAAGGTCACCGCCACAGGCCGTCTCACCGACCTGGCCGCCCTCGACGACCCGTATGTGCGCGGCTTCTTCCAGCCGAGCGGTCACTGACCGCGTGACTCGAGCCCCTTCGCCGACTCGAACACGATCAAGTAGAAACCACAGCCGACCAACCCCATTCACCCACCTGCTTCGGAGCCGGAGACGGCTTCAGAAGCGGAGGACTCAAAGGCCCGGAGCACTGAAGGAGGAGGTGGATCCGGCCGCCGGGCCGCACTTGGGCTTCGCAGACGTCACCGCACCCGCAACGGCTTCCCCGCTACGCTCAACTGATGGCGCACACCGGCCTTGACCAGCGCACTCTCACCTCCTGCCGCGCCGACGCGCAGGCAGCCCTCACCGTCTACGACAACGCACTGTCCTGGCTGGAGACCGCGGTGCGGAAACCGATGGCTCCGCTGGCCGCGGAGGTCTGGGCGTTCGACTCCGCTTTTGAACGTGTGCTGCTGGTGCGGCACCGTCGGCGCGGCTGGGTCCCGCCCGGCGGGACGGTCGAGGCCGGGGAGACACCACGCGAAGCAGCACGGCGGGAGCTGCGGGAGGAGACCGGACTCGACACCCGTCTCCTGGAGCCCCCGGCCGCTGTGACGGTCCGGGCCTACCGGCCGGACTGGGCGCCGACGCTGGGCCTGTCGTACGCGGCCATCCTGGACGCTTCGCTCGTTCCGGCAGGGGAAAGCCACCAGCCCGCCGCCTGGGTACCGCTCCTCCACGACTGGGAAGGCGCGTTCCCTGAGGACCGGCCTCGAATCCGGACGTTCGCCGCGCAACTGAAGACGGTGGGAGTGACCGCAGCCGACTGATGGAGCGCATCCGTCCGGTGTCCCCCATCAGCGCAGCGCGCGTATCCGATCCGGATAAACGACTCGGACGGTGCGACCTCGGTCGGCGCCACCGCGGAAGCGTCTGCCCGTGCGTGCCGGGCTTAGGTCTCGCAGAACTGACCGTTTCTGCGAGCCACCCGCAGTCGCCCTCGTCACCCAGGGTTACTTTGCGGCTGGTGACGCGGCCCCGAGCGGGATCAACGTCACTGGCCGTTCGACTGCTGCTCAAGCACTGCGGCAAGCCGCAGCTTCAGGAGTTCCAGGCCGTGAGGGACCAGGCGTGACCAGCCGTCCGAAAGCCGGATCAAGCACGGGAGTCGTTGATCACAGCAACGGCCTCGACCTCGACGAGCTGGTCGTCGTAGCCGAGCGCCGCGACACCGAGCAGTGTGCTGGGCGCATCGTGGGCGCCCATGTAATCGCGGACGACCTGCCAAGCCTGAACAAGGTCATCCTGCCGGGAGGAGACGACGTACACGGTGGTCTTCACAACGTCGCTCAGCGTCGCGCCGGCGCCGCGCAGGGCCTCTTCGAGGTTCCGCATCACCTGGTGGGCCTGGCCCGCGTAATCACCGACCGCCACGGTGGCGCCCTCGCTGTCGAGCGGGCACGCCCCGGCCGTCCAGACGGCCCGGGCCGGGGTGAGGGACGCGGTCGCCGCGTAGGCGTACTCGACCACCTGTGTGAGCCGCTGGTTGCGGACGAGGGTGACATGGCCGTCCATTGCTCTCCGTTCCGGCTGGGTCTTCCTGTCGAAACGAACAGGAAACGATCAAGGTTCCGCGACCGGCTGTGCGCACGCTCGCACGGGCGGCGAAGGCGCTGCCCGGCTCTCCTCACTCGAACACCGCGGCCTCAGCCTGTTCAGCCGAGGGCGGGTTGGCCGCCCATGGCGCTGAGGGTGGCGCCGTTGACATAGCTGGCGGCGGGAGAGGCGAGGAAGGCGATGGGGCCGGCGATTTCCGCGGCTTCGGCGAGGCGCTTGAGGGCTACGGCTTGTCCGGCTGACTCGAAGGCTTCGCCGTGGACGGCGGTGCCTTCCGTGCGGGTGGGGCCTGCGGCGACGGCGTTGACGCGGACGCCGTCGGGGCCGTATTCGGCCGCCCAGACACGCGTGAGGGATTCGAGGGCGGCTTTGGTGGCGCCGTAGACGCCGCTGCCGAATCCGGGGGTGGTGGCGGCGCCGCTGCTGATGTTGATGATGGCGCCGTGCCCGCGCACGGCCATGCCGGGAGCGAGGGCTTGGACGAGGAGGTAGGGAGCACGCAGGTTGACGGCGATGTGGGCGTCGAAGGTGGCCGGGTCGGTGTCGACGGTGCGGGCGAAGCGGAAGATGCCGGCGTTGTTGACCAGGATGTCGACGGCGCCGACGGATTCCGCGAGTGCGGTCACCTGTGCCGGGTCGGAGAGGTCGGCGGGCTCGAAGCGGGCGTTCGCTCCCAGCGCCTCGATCTGCTGGAGGGTGTCGGCGGCCCGGTTCTCGTCGCGGCCGTGGACGATGATGTCAGCGCCGCGTGCGGCCAGGGCCAGGGCGGTGGCGCGGCCGATGCCTGCGGTGGCACCGGTGACCAGGGCGGTCTGCCGGGCGAGGTCCTTGTTCATGAGCGTGCTTTCTCGTCGGTGATGCGGGTGTGCCGGGCGGTGAGGACGGTGTCGTGGACGATCACCGGTGTGCCGTCTGGTGCGGTGACGGTGCGCGGGCGCGCGGTGCGGGTGATGACCGTCCACGTATGGGCGGGAAGGTCGGCTGCGAGGTCGTCGGCGGTGTAGAAGAGGTCGGGCTCGGGCGGGCGGGGCACGGCGGTGCCGAGGTCGCCGGGGTGGTGTCCGACGATCACCAGGTGCCCGTCGGGGGCGACCCGGGCCGCCAGAGCGGCGAAGACCGGGCGTCGTACCAGTGCGGGGAAATGGAGGAACGAGGCGGTGACCAGGTCGTAGAGGGGCCCTTCGCCAAGTCGCCAGTCGCGGATGTCCGCCTGCTGCCAGGTCGTGCGTCCGACCAGATCGGCGGGGGTGTGCCCGGCGGCCCGGCCGAGGGCATGGGCGGAGAAGTCGACACCGGTGACCCGCCAGCCCTGTCCGGCCAGCCAGATGGCGTCCGCGCCCTCACCGCATCCCACGTCCAGTGCCGTCCCGGGCGCGAAGGAGGAGACTTCTTCGACGAGCGCGGAGTTGGGCTCACCGCTCCACACCTGGCCGGTGCCGCGGTAGCGCCGGTCCCAGAAGGCTGCGCTGAAGCGCGGGTCGTTCTCGGTCATCACACACTCTTTCGGACGTCGGGAAGTTGTCGTGCGGGAACAGCCTCGCGGTGGGCGAGCCGACTCTGGTCATTGCGCATCCTCAGTCCTCGTTCACCCGTGCGTCGGGGCATCTGTCACCACCATCGGTCCGCCGGATCCAATGCGCAAAGTTTCTTGCTGCGGTGGCAAGATTGAGGCGTGGATGACGAGACTGCGTCGACGATGGCGGCCGTCGGCCCTCGCCTGAAGGGGCTGCGCACGCAGCGCGGCCTCTCGTTGACCGCCCTGGCCCACGCCACCGGGATCTCGCTGAGCACGCTGTCCCGGCTGGAATCAGGGCAGCGCCGCCCCACCCTGGAACTGCTGCTTCCCCTGGCACGCGAGCTGCGCGTGGACATCGGCGAGCTCATCGGAGCTCCGCAGACCGGCGACCCGCGCCTGCATCTCCAACCCGTCACCCGCCACGGCATGACCATGCTGCCCCTCACCCGGCGGGCGGGAAGCCTCCAGGCCTACAAACTGATCATCTCTCCCCGAACGCGCTCGCCCGAGCCCGAGCAGTCCAGCCACGAGGGCTACGAATGGCTCTACGTCCTCGACGGACGCCTCCGCCTGGTCCTGGGCGACAACGATCTGGTCATGGGGCCCGGTGAAGCCGCCGAATTCGACACCCGCATCCCCCACTGGTTCGGCAACGCCGACGACGACCCCGTCGAAATCCTCAGCCTCCTGGGCCACCAAGGAGAGCGCGCACACCTCCGCGCCCGAACGGTACGGAAGAAGGACACCGAGACAGATTCCGAGTGACACGACCGAGTGCCCTCAGGCGGAGAGGGCCGAGACCTCGTACAGGCCGCTGCTCACCGCCCGCCGGTCGCGGCCTGGAACGTCACGCCGCTCGCACCACTGAAGGGCTCCGGGCACGCGTCTGCCAGCGCATCTGTGCCCTCAACGCTGTGATCTGGCGCAACCGGCTGATCGATGCACCCGTCAAGCGCTCCCTGATCGCCTACGACCATTGACCGGCACCGACATTTCCCATCGACGATCTAGCGCGTCCGTTCCCTGAGGGCGGTGTACGCCTTGCGCGAGGACGGCAGCAGCGCGCGCCAGCACAGGCGCCAGACGCGGCCAGGCAGGAAGCGGCTGCGTTCCTCCCTGGCGACACGGCCGCGGGGGTGGCTCATCCAGCCTCTCCAGCCGGCCTTGTAGCGGGTGCCGTACTCGATGGCGCACACGTGCTTGACGTTCTTGTAGCCGTAGTGCGCGGGCGCCACCAGCCGCAGCGGCGCCCCGTTGTCGGGGGTGAGCGGGACGCCGCCGAGCGTGTCGGCGAGCAGCACGTCCCCGGTAAGGGCGTCGTCGAGCAGCATCGTGGCGCGGAAGCCGTCCAGGGCGATGAAGGTCACCCACCGCGCGGAGCCGCGGGGCTCCACCTCGCGGGCGATCATCTCGTGGACGGCTCGGAACGGCACGCCGTGCCATTCCAGGCCGACCGCGGTCCAGGTGGTGACGCAGTGCAGGTCGGCGCGCCGGTCGCCGTGCCCGGGCAGCGCGAGCAGTTCGGCGGCGTCGAACTGGGTGGGCCGCCGGACGGCGCCGCCGACCGTCACGCTCGGACGCGCCGGGACGCGCGGGTGCACCGCGGCGAAGGGGGTCAGCCCGAACGGCTCGAGCGGCGCCGGCCGCTGACCGGGCGGCAGCGGGTGCGGCGCGGCGGGTCCGGTGGCCGCAGGTCGGGTGGTGGCGGGCTGGGGGGCGGTGGTCTCGTCCAGATGCATGGTTCCTCCACGAATCACGAGGACACTGTATTAGAGGTCTCTCTCTAATACGGCCGAGACTATACCCTCGCATCCATGGGGAGACCATCGCGGTTCGACGAGGACCGACTGCTGGACGCCGCCGTAGGTCTCGCGGCCGGGAGCGGGCCGCGCGGCGTGACCGTCGCGGCCGTCGCGCGCGCCGCCGGGGCGCCCAGCGGCTCGGTCTACCACCGCTTCCCCGGCCTGGCCGCGCTGCTCGCCGCGCTGTGGCTGCGCACGCTCGAACGTTTCCAGGACGGCTGGCTCGCGGCCATGGCCGAGGCCCCGGACGCGGCGGCCCGGTACGTGGTCGCCTGGTCGCGGGCCCACCCCGAGGAGGCGCGCATCCTGCTCCACGGCGCGGCGGCGTTCGATGAGCCGAACTGGCCCGCCGAGGCCCGCGAGCGCCTGACCGCCGACAACGCGCGCGTCGCCGCCGCGCTCGCCGATGCGGCCGCCCGGCACACGTCCGGGGACGTGGAACGCCTCACCATGGTCACCGTCGATCTCCCGTATGCCGTCGTCCGGCGGCACCTGCTCGCGACCGGGGGGCTCCCCGAGCGCGCGGAGACGCTCGCCGCCGACGCCGCGGCCACCCTCCTGGCCGCGGCCCCGCTCCCCTAGAAGCCGGTCTTCACACACCGACCATGGGCGCCCTTCGCCGTGCCCGCACCCGGTTCACCACCAGCAAAGGCGACCTCAAACCCATCCGCCCAATGGGGAGAAACTCAGGGTCGATCAAGGGCCGGGTTGCAGCAGCCTGCTTTGCGGCTCGGCGCGGGCGGAAGCCGCCGCTGCCGTCGGGTGGAGATCTGTGCGGCTGAACACCGGACATCCGAGGAGTTCGGCCAGGACCTTGCGTTGCCTGTCGGTCAGCGGGTTGAAGAACACCACGGCTACGGCGTCGGCCGAAGTGCGTTCCTGCACGATCTCGCGGATCTTCCCTGTGCTCATGAGCGTCCTGGACGAGTAGGGCCGGCTCATGTTGCCCTTGCCTCCGGGCGCGTTCCCCTTCTTGCCTCCGGAGATCCCTCGGCGCTGAACGAAACACCCGGCGACCCGCCCGCCCAGTACAGCGACCTCCGCCGCCAGGGCGCCCATGCACTCGAGATGTTCTTTCTGCTTGGCGGAGAACAACCCCGCGATCAGGACATCACGGCCTTCGATGATCTCCCGGGGGCCGGACATGAGCGGCAGACGCCGTACGGCCTTTCGCCGTGGCGCACGCTGCCGCCCAGTACGCATTCCATCACTCTAAACGCTGATATTCGGGGGCGTCGAAGGAGTCCGCACCGGGAAACCGGGATCGTGTCGGCGGCTTCACCGATCAGAAATCTTCCGCCACGCCGTCAGTCCTGGTAACCCCTCGCCACCTGCGGAAGGATTGACGACCATGACCGACGCCAGACTGCCAGGCGCCGACAAGGCCGCGTTCATCGCGGCGGCCCGCTCGAACGACACGGCACGGTTCGCGCTCATCACGGAACGCTACCGGCGTGAGCTGCAGGTGCACTGCTACCGGATGCTCGCGAACTACGAGGACGCCCAGGACATGACGCAGGAGACGTTCCTGCGGGCGTGGAACAAACGGGAGTCGTTCAAGGGCCACGCCGCGCTGCGGACCTGGCTGTACCGGATCGCGACGAACGCCTGCCTCGACTTCCTGGAGAAGCGCAACGACCGCACACCCGTGCCCGCCGAGCTGCCGGGCGCGGGCTCGGAAGTGCGCTACCTGCAGCCCTACCCGGACCGGATGCTCCCCGAGGACCCGCAGGAATCGGTGGTGGCGCGGGAGACGATCGAGCTGGCGTTCATCGTCGCCGTCCAGCACCTGCCACCGCGGCAGCGGGCGGTGTTCATCCTGCGCGACGCCCTCGGCTGGCCGGCGTCGAAGGCCGCCGACGCCCTCGAGCTGACCGTCGCATCGGTGACCAGCGCACTGCAGCGGGCGCGCGTGACGATGCGCGAGCAGCTGCCCGACCGCCGCCTCGACTGGCGGAGCCCCGCCACGCATGAGCTGTCGAAGGACGAGCGCGGCGTGGTGAAGTCGTATATGGACGCCCATGAGCGCAACGACCTCGACGGGCTGACGGCCCTGCTGCGCGACGACCTGCGCTTCGCGATGCTGCCCGATCCGGGCACTTTGATCGTCACGGCCAAGGACGCGGTGGACGGCTGGGTCTCCAGTGGGCTCTTCCAGCGCGGCAAGGACGACTGGCGCTGCATCGCCACGACGGTCAACCGCATGCCCGCCGCCGTGCTGTACCTCCGCACCCCCGACGACCCGGAATACCGTTTGTTGAACATCGCCGTCCTGCACATCGCCGACGGGAAGATCGCCGAACTCACCGGATTCGACGTCACCGACAAACCATGGCTGAACCTGCCCGCGACGCTGTGATCAGACAAGTCCCCACCGTCGACGAGTCCAGCATGTGGGCCGACGTCACCGAAGTCGCCGCCCCGCCGGCGTTGCCGGCGGGGCGGCTTCATGCCCGAAGAACTCGGCCCCCGCTCATCGCCTCGTCTCGTATCGGGTCAGCACCACGCCGCCGGGAAACGTCCGCGTCTCGACCAGGTTCAGATTCACCCAGCCGTCCAGCGCGGTGAAGAACGGCGTGCCGCCGCCCACCAGGACCGGCGCGGTGACCAGCACGTACTCGTCGATCAGCCCGGCCCGCATGGCCGCCCCGGCGAGCGTCGCGCCGTTGATGTCCATCGGGCCGCCGTCCTCGGCCCTGAGCCGGGCGATCTCGGCGACCGCGTCGCCGGTGACCAGGCGGGCGTTCCAGTCGACCGCGCCGATCGTGGAGGAGAACACCACCTTCGGCATGTCCCGCCAGCGGCGGGCGAACTCGATGTGCGCCGGTGTGGCGCCGGGCTGCTGGTCGGCGGTCGGCCAGTGGGAGCTCATCCCCTCCCACAGCTTGCGCCCGTACAGCGCCAGTTCCGTCGCCCCCACCCGATCGGACCACCACTGGAACAGCTCGTCGCTCGGCACGCTCCAGCCGAGGTCGTCGCCGGGCGCGGCGACGTAGCCGTCCAGGGACACGTTCATTCCGTAGATCAGTTTCCGCATCGTGCAGCCTCCCTTGAGTCGATCTCACACGTACAGACGGGCGAGGCGCGGAAACCTCATCGGTGCGCGATCCACGTCCGCGGATCTCATCACGTGAAAGAGCGATCACTTCGAGCATGGGAACGAAAAGTCCCGCTAAGCGGGCTGGGTTGAGCTCGCAGGCGTGACTTCTCGTCCCCATGTTGCTCGGGGCAGGACCGGTGCGGGTCAGGGGTCGAGGCCGGAGGGCCCTTCGAGGGGCAGGGCCCGCTGATATCCGGGCCCTGCGCCGCCTTTCAGTCCTCGCCGTGCCAGGCGCGCAGCTCGCGGCGTGCTCGGTGACGGCTGCGGCGGCGCTCTTCACGCCGGAAGAGGTACCACTCCCGGCCTCCGCCGACACCACCGCAGTCGAACAGGAAGTAGGCGCTGGCACGCCAGTGGCAACCACTCGTGCGCTTGTTCAGGGACGCGCTGCCAGCGGTGATCTCACCCGTCAGCGTGCACGGCCCGAACCGGTGGTCGTGCTCGGGCACACAGGTCACCAGCGGTGCGTCCGCCAGCCGCACCCACCAGGGCCGGGTCTTGTCGGTCTTGCTCATACGGTCACCTTTCGGCTCCGTGACGCCCCGGGCTGGGGCTGTCATGGGACCGGATGCACCGTGATCACCTCCGAACTTCCACACACGACATATCACCGGCAACGCTACCGCGAGCCCCAAGAGCACACGAATGACGAGACCGCATTGTCGGCTCCCCACCGAAAGCCACGGCATGACCAGGACCGGAGGGGCTCAGCGTGTCTTTTCGTTCCGATGTTCCCACCGTTGTGAATGCCTCACGCTACGGAGCCGACCAACAGTTCCTCCCTTGATATCGGTGACCTGATGGCGCTGCAGACCGGCGGACGATGGGTCTCGACCATGGACCCGTTCAGATCATCCTCGCGGGCCGAACCAGGCCGGCCGCGGCGGTGGGGCCGTCTCGAAGAATCGCTCAGGTGAGTATCGGAGGTAGCGCCCAGGGGTCTTCATCCAGCACAGGTTCGGCGTCGTCGGGGTGAAGCAGCCCGCGGATGCAGCGGTGGAGGCCCGTGTCGTCCCCGTGGTCGACAGCGCGCATCCACGGCAGCGGCGCCATCAGGCGGGCCGTCTCCTCGGTCGCGCACACCTCGAGTGCGGCGAGCAGGGACTCCGGGGCAGGGGCGTCGGCCAGGCACAACCACCCCAGCGCGGCACTGACCCTCACCACAGGTGGCGTCGTGGGGTCGGACCACAAGGCCTCGGTCCATGCGCGGCACTCCGGGTCGGGGTGCTCACACGCCAGTTGCGCAAGCGCGAGCACCAGGCCGGCGCGCACCACCGGGTCGGCCTCGACGCGCAGGCGCACGTGCAGGGCGCTGCGGACGTCGTGGATGCGTCCGGCCGCCACCCCCGCGTAGGCGGCTGCGACGCGCATCTCGGGCTCGGGGTCGTCGAGCAGCGCCGTGACGAGGTCGAGATCAGCGGCGACCGCGTCACGGGCGGCTTCGATTCCCCAATGACCCGGGTAGGCGCTCGGTTCGAACCACCACTCGCCGCCGGACAGGCGCAGCAGCTCCTCGCGGGTGCATCGGCTGGGTCCCAGCGTCCACTGCACGATGTCCGCCACCAACTCCAGCGCAAAAACCCGGCAATGACCGCGCGGGTCGGCCGCGACGCGCAAGAGGAACGGCACGGCCAGCGCCGCCACCGAACAGGCGCTGTTGGCCAGCTCTCCGCTCACGCCGCGCAGCGCCCGGCGCACCACGTCGGCGTCGCCGGAGCGCAGGTTCGCCACATCACCCCGGGTCTCGGGGCCGCGGGGGAAGCGTTCCCACGGGAGATGGTCGTAGGCGAACGCGTCCTTGGCCTCCTGGGAGATCGACGCCATCGCTGCGCGCACGTCGAGCGGGCCGCCCGCGTGCATCTCCAGGTCTCCGCTCACGAACGCCTGCGCGATCGCCTGGTAGACCGGATCTTCCTCCCACCGCACCATCCGTCCCCTCTCAAAACCAGAACAGTCAGCCGCGATAAGAGGCTTCCTGGTATCAGGAGCATGCCTCATCCGGCGGGTCGACGGTGAGGAGATCGCCGGGCTGGCAGTCCAGGACGTGGCAGATGCGGGTGAGGGTGCTGAAGCGGATGGCCTTGGCGCGCTCGTTCTTGAGGATCGACAGGTTGACGGTGGTGATGCCGACGCGGTGGGCGAGTTCGGCCAGCGTCATGCCGCGTTCGGCGAGCAGGCGGTCGAGGTGGAGCCGGACCCGGTGGTCGTCTTCGTGCGGCATCAGACGACTCCCGCGAGGTCGTCGCGCATCCGGGCGCCGACCTGCATGATGCGGGCGATGGTGAGCAGGCCGAGGCCGGTCAGCAGGTCTGGCAGCGGGAGGGTGAGCGCGCCTTCGAGCAGGATGAGCCCGATGCCGTTGTGCATGAGGTCGCCGGGTACGGCGAAGGTGTCGACCAGCGCGGCGCTCATACCGTCCTGGACGGCGTGGGCGAGGTAGCCGCCGACGATCAGCGTCCAGCCGATGATGCGGAGCCGGACGGCGACCAGCGGACTGAACGGGCCGTCGGTCTCGGCCGTGCGCAGCAGCCTGAAGAACAGGAAGAACACCGTGAAATACAGCAGGAAGCCCGGCGCCTGCGTCATCGAGTCCAGGGCGCGCTGCGTCATGCTCGGTGTGTCGTCGCACATCTGCATGCTCTTCATCAAGATCATGGTGTCCGGCCGGACCAGCTCGCGGTAGGCGGTCAGGCCCTTGTCGTATTCGGTGCCGGCGAAGCGCAGCTCGGGCGTCGTGCACACCAGGCTGCCGCCCGCCCCCATGAAATAACCCTCTTTGGAGACCACGAGCAGGACCCCCACGACCGTGGAGGTCACCAGCAGGACGAGCACGAACCGGACGGCGAAGGAGAAGGGCTGCAGGGGGTTACGCGAAGCACGACTCATGCGCGATCCTGACATATCGATATTCGATGGGGGGATCGATATTCGATACCAACGACTCTCGATACGTCAAGCCGCCGCACCCGGCGAACCGCATCGCGCAGCCCGACGAGATCGCGCCGTTCCTGCTGAGCGACGGAAGGCGGACCCCGGGATGGGCTCGGGGTCCGCCTTCGACGGCGGTCAGATCTCGGTGGCGACCTTCCACGCCGAGTGCATCGCGCCCTCGATGTAGTCGACCTTGGTGGCGTCGCCGACGATGTGGACGTCGACGCCGGCCTTGGCCAGTTCGTCGGCGAGCGGCGCCGATGCCGAGACGCCCGACGCCACGACGACCATTCTCGCCGGCACGGACTGCGTCCTGCCGTCGGCCGTGAACTCGACGGTCTTGCGGGTGATGCGCTCGACGGTCGCGTTGCGGTGGATGTTCACGCCCAGTTCCTTGGCGTGCTTGACGGCGGTCCAGCGGCGGGGCATCGCCATCGGCACACCGAGCTGCCGGCCTTCTTCGATCAGGGTCACCCGGCTGCCGCGCTCGGCGAGGAACTCCGCGAGCTCGAGACCCACGAGCGATCCGCCGATGACGACGACGTACTTGCTCATCGGCAGGAACTTGAGGTATTTGCGGCTCAGGTCGCGGATCCTGGCGGGGGTCTTCGTGACGCCGATCAGGCCGCCGAGCCTGCCGGCGACCCGCAGGAACAGCGACTGGTCCGAGACGTCGCCGGTGCCGGTCATCAGGCCGCGCAGGCTGTCACCGGTGTGCACGTGGGGCAGGTCGCCGCCCGGAACGTTCGGACGCGCACGCACGGCACCCGTGGCGATGACGACGGCGTCGGGCTCGAGGGCCTTGATCGTCGCGGCGGTGGCCTCGGTCTTCAGCCGGACGTCGACACCGGCCCGCTGCACCTCCTGGGTGAGCCAGTTCAGCAGGCGCTCGTTGTCGGGAGTGGTCAGCGTCGAGAACCACAGCGTTCCGCCGAGACGGTCGGTCTTGTCCAGGAGGGTGACGCGGTGGCCGCGTTCGGTGGCGACGCGGGCGGTCTCCATTCCGCCCGGTCCGCCACCGACGACGACGACGTGCTTGCGGGTCTTGGTGCGGGGGAACGGCAGCAGCGTCTCGTTGCCCAGTGCGGGGTTGACCGCGCACAGCGGGGTGGCGTCCCAGAAGTTCTCCTGCACGCACACGTAGCAGTTGATGCACGGGCGGACCTGCTCGCTGCGGCCGGCCTTCAGCTTGTTGACCAGGTCGGGGTCGGCCAGCAGCTGGCGGCCCATCGCGACGAAGTCGGTGTTGCCCTCGGCGATCATCTTTTCGCCGACCTCGGGCAGCATGCGGCCGACGGTGATGACCGGGATCGACACCGCGCGCTTCACGACCGAGGCGTTGTCGGTGTAGAAGCCGACCTTGTCGGGCAGCGGGCCGTCGGTGAAGTTCGCGAACGCGTTCAGCGCGGTGCCGGTGACGTGGATGGCGTCGGCGCCGGCCTGCTCGAACATGGCGGCGGCACGGGCGGCCTCGTCGGGGGTCAGGCCCTCGGACTCGCCGTACTCCTGGCCTGCCAGACGCACGATGACGGCGAGGCTGTCGCCGACCTCCTCCTTGACCGCGCGGATCACCTCGCACGACAGCCGCGCCCGGTTCTCCAGCGACCCGCCGTACTCGTCGGTGCGCTGGTTGGAGTAGCGGCTCAGGAAGCCGCCGAGCACGTAGTTGTGGGCGCAGTGGATCTCGACGGCGTCGCCGCCGGCGGCCTTCACGCGGCCTGCCGCCTCCGCGAACATCCGGACCAGCCACTGGAGGTCCTCGTGGGTGGCCTCATGGTGGGTGGCCTTCTTGCCCTCCTGGATGGCGGCCATCTTCCCGAGTTCCTCGGGGGTGCAGTCCATCATCGCGCTCATGTCGCCGGGAGGCTTCGGGATGGACGGCACCAGCTGCGGGCGGCCGTCGAGCGTGTCGATCCGGGCGACCTTGCCGTGGTGCACCATCTGCACGCACAGCTTGCTGCCGGCCTCGTGGACCGCGTCGGCCAGCGCCTTGAGGCCGGGGATGAACCGGTCCTCGGACAGGCCCGGCTCCTTGCGGCTGGTGCAGCCGGCCGGGTAGGCGACCGCGCAGCAGCCCGTGATGATCATCCCGGTGCCGCCCTCGGCGCGGGCCGCGAAGTGGGCTATGTCACCCTGCTCGATCTCGCCGTCCTCGCAGAGGTTCATGTCCATCGCGGGGAGGACCACCCGGTTGGCCAGCGTGATTGGCCCGATCTTGCCGGGCGAGAGAAGGTTCGAGAACGTCTGCTGTCGGATCACCACCATCTGAAGCTATTTCGCAACGCCGATCGCTTGTAACACCTTCCCGCTCAGCGAGACGTCTCCAAGAGCGAAGCCCGGACGCCGCGACGAGATGACGCACCGCGGAGACGGGGGCTGCGGAACCCGATGATCAGCCGATCATGTCGAGGAGCAGGCGGGCGGCCGTGGACGCGCCGTCGGTGCGGATCTCGCCGGCGAGAGCGGTCGCCCGGGAACGGGTCTCGGGGGCCAGGGCCGTCTCCAGGGCGGTGGACAGGGCCCCGGCGGTCGGGACCGGGCCGTCGAGGACCGCACCGACGCCCAGGTCGGCGAGCCGGCGGCCCCAGTACGGCTGGTCGGCCAACTGGGGGACCACCACCTGGGGGGCACCCGCCAGGGCCGCCTTCGTCGTCGTACCCGCGCCGCCGTGGTGGATGACGGCGGCCACGCGGCCGAACAGGGCGTGGTGGTTGGCCTCGCCGACGGGAAAGCAGTCGTCCCGGTCGTCGATCAGGCCCAGGTCCGCCCAGCCCCGCGAGACGACGGCGCGGCGTCCGTGGCCGCGGACCGCCTCGATGGCCGCCCGGGACGCGTCCTTCAGGGCGTCCGTCGACATGCTGCCGAAACCTACATAGACCGGCGGTGTTCCGGCGTCCAGGAAGGCCATCAGGTCGGGCGGAAGCGGCCGGTCGTCGGGGAGGACCCACGCGCCGGTCTGCACGGCGCCGAGATCGGCGGGCCGCCGCCAGGGTGCCAGGGCCGCGTCCGCCGCCAGCAGCGGACGGTCCGTGAAGACGTGGTCCCGGACGCTCTCCACCGCGGGCAGCCCGATCGACGTCCGGTGAGCGTTGACCGGGCCGCCGAAGACGGCGTTCATGTTCTCGCGGTCCAGCTCCCACAACACCCGGTTGTCGGTGACGTCCTGGGGAAGCGGACGGCCCGGGTAGGAGAACGGCGGGTGATACGGCGACGGCAGGACCCACGGGCAGTAGACCGTGAGCACATACGGAATGCCTCTCTTGTCGGCGACCGACCGCGCGGCGGCGGAAGACGGCATCAACCCGGTCGCCACCACCAGATCGCATCCCTCGGCCACCGCGTCGACCGCCTCGTACTGCGCTGCCAGCACCTCCGCCACGGTCTCGGAGAACCGCTTCACCGGACGTGACCTGGCTCGCTCCACGAAATCCCGCACCGGCACCCCCGCCGGCACCGACGTCACACCGACCTCGGCCAGCCGCTTGACGAATTCCTCGTCCGGCGGCGCGCACATCAGCGTCTCCGCCCCGAACTCCTGCAACCGCACCGCCAACGCCGCCAACGGCTCGACGTCCCCCCGCGACCCGCAGACAGACAGCAGAACACGCATTTCGAGACCCCCCTCGTTTCCGCTTTCGCGTTCGGCCTGCGATTTTGCTCCACACCCCGGGTCTTGCGGCAAGTCCCCCTGTGCGTTATAGCTTGAAAATGGAAGGCGATTCCCCTTCCTCGTCCGCGATGGATTCGGCCGCCATGGCGCGGACAGCGCGCCTCCTTTTTCGCCCGCGCCACCACGGTGTCCACGGTCGCGCTGCTCCAGTCGACATCAGCACAGCACGACATCAGCGCAGCAGACCACCTAAAAAGCCGCGTAAGGCATGGTCTTAGGCGGCTGCCGGTCTGGGGCTTATGACCGACCCACCCGCCATTTCGTTTTCGGCCCCGCGGCGATCATCCGATTTGGCACTATGAGGGCGACGAATCCCGACCGGAGCGAGGAGGACCGCGGATGGCCCTGCAGGCCGAGAAGACCGACCGCAGCCACGGTGCCCGCTTCACCTCGGGTCTCGTCCGCGTCCTCGACCCGCACGGCACCACGCACGGGCTGGGCCTGCTCGTCGGGGACCGCGAGATCGTCACCTGCGCGCACGTCGTCAACGGATCCCTCGGCCTGGACTACACCGAGGCCGGGCGGCCCGCCGAACCCGTCCAGGTGGAGTTCCCCTTCGCCGCGCCCGGGACCCGGCTGACGGCCGAGGTCACGGCCTGGGCGCCGATGGGCGCCGACGGCTCAGGCGATGTGGCGGGCCTGCGGCTGCACCGTCCGCCGCCGACCGGCGCGATCTCCTCACCCATGGCCCTCGTGGACGACCTGTTCGGCCATCCCTTCCAGGTCTTCGGCTTCTTCCCCGGGCACGAGACCGGAGCCTGGGTGACCGGCGAGTTCCGCGGCCTCGACACCGTCGGCGGCGTCCACCTCGTCGGCGAGGCGCGCAGCGGGCTGCGGATCAGCCCCGGGTTCAGCGGCTCGCCGGTGTGGGACGCGCGCCTTGAGGCGGTCGTCGGAATCACCAGCCGCGCCGCCGTCGGCCGCGACGCGCCGCCGAGCGCCTACTGCGTACCGACCGCGGCGATCGTCGGGGCATGGCCGGAGATCGAGCCCGCGCTGCGCCCGCCCTGCCCTTACCGCGGCCTGCAGGCGTTCCGGCAGGTGGATGAGAACCTCCTGTTCGGCAGGCGCGACCTCGTCGAACGGCTCTCCGCCGACCTGCCGCGGCACAGGCTGACGATCCTGTCCGGCCCGTCCGGTTGCGGGAAGTCGTCCCTGGTCAACGCGGGCGTCCTCCCCAGGCTCCGGCGACGCGCCGACCTCGAGGTGCGCGTGTTCCAGCCCGGTGTGGCGCCGTTCGCCGCGGTGGCCGAGGCCGCCGCACCCCGCATGCTGGAGCAGGCCATCGCCGACCCTTCAGTGCTTCATGGGGAGCGGTTCGCCCGCGAGGTGGCCGCGGAGCTCGACAGGGCCGGGGCCGAGCGCCTGGTCCTCGTCGCCGACCAGATCGAGGAGCTCTTCGCCCACCGGGCCGAGGTCGTGGCGGACATGACCGGGCTGCTGGCCGGGATCGCCGCGCTGCGCCGACCGGACGGGCGGCCGCTGGCCTGCGTCGTCGCGGTGGTCCGCAGCGACTACCTGGACGAGCTCCTGGAGGCGGCGCCGCTCGTCGAGGCGCTGGGCCGGGACCGGGCGGACGCGCAGCGCGGCGTCCAGCACGTGCTGCCGATGAACCAGGCGGAACTGCGCGAGGCCATCGAGGGCCCCGTCGGCGTGTCGCGCGCCGTCCGGCTGGAGGACGGGCTCACCGACCGGCTCCTGCGCGACATCCGGCGCATGACCAACCCGATCACACTCGTCGCGTTCGCCATGACCGAGCTGTGGGACAGGCAGCGGCTCGGCGTCCTCACCCTCTCCGCCTATGAGGAGATCGGCGGCGTCGCCGGGGCGCTGCGCGGGCATCTGGACCGGGTGTTCGAGGAGGAACTGGACGAGGAGGACCAGCGCACGGCCCGCGACCTGCTCATGCGCATGGTCGTCCCGCACGAGCCCGACGGCTATGCCCGCCGCAGGCTTCCGCGCACCGAGGTGGACGCCGACCGGTGGCGGCTGGCCCAGCGGCTCGCCGGGCGCCGCGTGGTCGTCCTGAACGTGGCCGCCGACGGCACCGAGACCGCCGAGCCCGTGCACGAGGCGCTGCTGGAGGAGTGGCCGCGGCTGCGCCGATGGCTCGACGACGACCGCGCCTTCCTGCTCTGGCGCAGTGAAACGCGCAAGGCCGCCGCGCGCTGGCACGCCGACAAGAGCGCCTCCGCGCTCTTGCGCGGGGCCCAGCTCGACGAAGCCGTCGCCTGGACCGCCGACCGGGCGGACGACCTCACCGAAGGCGAGCACGAGTGGGTCCGCCGCAGCGAGCAGTACCGGCGCCTGCGGCGCAGGGCGCTCATCGCCGGCGCGATCGCGATGGCCGTCGTCCTGGCTGCGGCCTCGTCCTTCGCCTCCCTGTGGTACCGCGGGCACGTCGAGGCCGAGCGGTCCGCCGACCAAGAGGCCGCCCGTCTCAACGCCAGCGCCGCCTCCAGCGAGGACGTGTCGGGGGCGCTGCCGTCGGTCGTGGTGGAGTACCGCCGGGAGGTGCCGCTTCAGGCGCGGATGACCATCGCCCGGTGGCAGCGGCTCACCGGCATGGTCGAGTGGACGCGACGGCTCGACCTCAGCAGGGTCGGCGGGCCGCTGTTCAATCCGGCGGCGCCCTATGTCTCCCTCTACCGCACCGAAGGCGACAGGGTGGTCCGGCTCGACGACCCCGCGCTCCCCGCCACGACGATGACGGGCGGACCTTCCATCGCCCGCGCCTTCAGCCCGGACGGGCGGTTCGCCGTCTACGCCACGCTCGACCACGAGATCGTCTTCTGGGACCTCTCCCTCGGCGCGGAGGCCCGCCGCATCCCGACGTTCGGGGCCGACGACACCGCGGTCTCGGCCCTGGCGGTCTCCCCGTCGGGCGAGTACGCGGCCTACATCCGGGGGAAGAAGGCCTACGCCGTCGACGCCGCCACCGGACGACGGAAACTGGCGGTCCTGCCGGTGCGGCGGGCAGCGCAGGAGCTCACCGTGGAACCCGAGCTGTGGTTCGACCGGACGAACCGGTGGCTCCGGCTGTGGGGCGACTTCCCCGTCATCGCCGACCTGCGGACGGGAGGCACGCGCTCGGCGGAGGAGCCGAACGCACAGGTCCCCGGACCGCACGGCTACGCACCGTTCCGTGCCGCCGACGGTTCCGCCTATGTCGCGTGCGACGCCGTCGACGAGGCCGCCCCGCCGAACGACCCGGCGGCCCGGCGAGTCCGCGTCGTCGACGCCACCACCGGTGCGCGGCTCGGACCAGTGCACCTCCTCGAAGGCGCCTGTACGGATCACGCCTTCGCGCTGAGCGACACCGAGCTGTTCGCTTTCCACCATGCCCGGCTCGCGGAAACCTCAAGCGCCGACACCACGATCCTGCGGATCTTCAACCGGAGGACCGGAGATCTCACCGGTGTCTTCGCGCTGCCATGGGTGCTCGCCGTACGCGCCGTCTCCGAGTCGGCCGACGGCACCCGCCTCACCGTCGAGGGCGGGGAGTCTGTCTACCGGCTGCTCATCCCGCCCCCCGACGGCATGGTCCGCGCCCTGAGCACGGCCGATGAGGCGGTCCTCAGCAGGGACGGAAACCTGATCGCCACCCTCTCCCCCGTCGATGGCCTGCGCGTGTGGGACAGGGCGTCCGGGCGTCCGGTGGGGGCGGTCTCCCCCACCGAGGCGTGCGGTCGGGAGGCAGCGGAAGGGTCACCGAACATGCCCCTGTCCGTGGCCTTCTCCGACGACGGGCTGAGGGCCGCCGGCAACTGCCGCGACCGCCTCACCGTCCTGGACACCTCCTCAGGCCGCGTGCTGCGGACCTTCGTGCTCAGCGACGCCGAAGGGGCCTCCCCCGACGAGGCCCCCACGTTCGCGCGCGTGGACTTCCTGTCGCGTGACGAGATCCTCTATCGCCTTCTGGGCCCCACGACCCTGCTCAACGTGGCGACGGGCGCGCACGCTCCCCTGCCCGTCGCGGACTTCACCGAGACCTACAGCATGTACACCCCGCGCCCTGGTCGGCGGCAGCTCGCCGCGGTCCGGCGGGACGGCCGGGGCATCGATCTGCTCGACCTCGACCGGGGCTCCGTCGCCGGTGCCCTCCCGGTGACACCGCTCAGCAGCCCCGCCGGGCCGCAACTGCACTTCGACGCGACGGGCCGCAGGCTCGCGGTGGCCGGCGGCAGCGAGGGCGCCGTCGAGATCTCCCTCTGGGACATGGCGGAACTCAAGCGCACGGCGACCCTGCCGGGCCCGAAGGTCCGCTCGCTCGCCGGGCTCACCCGATCCGGCACGGCGGCCGCCTACACCGTGACGCGCGGCCTCACGGGCGGCGGCACCCTGTCGTTCGTGCGCGCGCGCAACGGCGGCCTGCCCTGGCAGGAGGACACGGCGACCGAGACGATCCCCCTCGAAAACACGATCAACGTACAGGTCAGCGAGGACGGCGGGCACGTCCTCTACCCCGGCTTCCCCGGGTGGCGCCTCGTCGGCACCGACGAGGCGGCCTGGAAGCGGCGGCTGTGCGACCTGTACCTCGAAGCCCGGCTCACCGGCGCCCCGCACGACAAGGCTTCCGGCGAGCCGCCCTGCCGCTGACCCGTGCCGCCGGCCGTGCGCCGGCGGCACGGCCGGCCTCAGCCGGCGTTCTCGGCCTCCTCCGCGTCGTCCTCCTCGCGGCGCGCCCGCCGCCGGGAGCTGTCGCGGTGCCACTCGGCGATGACCTTGATGTGCGCATCGGCGGTGGACTCCGCGATGACGACGCCCGCCTTCGCGCTCATCTTGAGCCCGAACTCCACAGCGAGCACGTCGGGCGGCTGAACGGTGTCGCGCATGCGGACCAGGACCTCGTCGGCGAACGCCTGCATCCGGTCGAGACCGGTGGAGAAGGCCTCGGGGAGCCTCCCCACCACGTCGCGGCCCCGTCCCACAGGGACGACGCCCTCGACCTGTCCGGTGACGTCGACCAGCACGGTCTCGCCGTTGGCCAGCGGGATCTCAAGAAGGAACGGCACGGGGGACCCTTTCCTGTTCAGCGGATGGGAAGGATGAGACGCTCCGCGGCCGCCGCTCGGTTCCGGCCGGTGGAGGACATCGGGACGTAGCCGAACCAGGAGGTTCGCGGAGCCGGGTCAGAACGGAGCGGTTCCCATGGACCAGATCCTCGCCCAGTCGCCGCGGACGCCGGTGGCCTCGAAGCCGCCGAGTTCGGTGGCGGCGAAGGGGTCGGCGAGATAGCGGACCTCGTCGTGGTCGGGGCCGCGGGGATCGGTCGTGACGAGGGCGAGGCGGTAGCGCGGAGCCGCGTTCTTACCTGTCATGACCTCGTTGTGGGTGACGAAGAAGTCCTTGGCACCATCGACACGGGTTTTGACCTCGATGCGGTAGGTGTCGCCGTTCGGCGCGGTGGACAGGATGCCGAAGCCGCTGTGGGCGGTGGTCTGCTCGACGGGGTGGCGGCCGAGGGAGCGCTCATGGGCCATGACGAGGTCGATGCCGCGGCGCTTGACCTGATGGGGCTCCCCGGCGCGGGCAGGAGAGCCGGGTGGGAGGTCGCCCTCCAGCATGGTCGAGGGCAGCACGAGGGCTGCGGTCGCGATCAGCGGCGGCTTGGTGGACATGAGCGCCTGTCGGTCGAGTAGTTCCAGACGCCTGCGCAGCCGCGCGTCCAGGTCGACGGCCTTGCGGCGCAGGCTCTCGGCGGACTCACCCGGCTTCTTCCCGGGGCGTTGCTCCTCCCGTTCTGCGGCTGCGGCATCGTGCAGAAGCCGTTCGCGTTCGTCTTCGAGCCGTCGGGTGACGAGCTCTCGGGTTCTGTCGAGCTCGGCTGCCCGGCGGGGCCGCACCTCGTTCAGATACTCGGGCAGCCGATGGGCGATGATCCAACTGACTGCCCGGTCCTCGGCCTCGGCCAGCCACGGCAGATTCCGGGCCGCGGCGGTGGCGGGCGTCTCCGGTGCGGCGACGCAGTCGAGGTAGGGCGCGGGACCGGCGGGGGAAACGGTGCCGACCCCGTCGACGTACGCGTAGCCGAACCGGCGTGCGACGGTCGCTTCGGTGGCGTCGGTCACCTCCTCGATGACGCCGACGAGCAGCCGGGGCTCTTCCAGGGTCGCGGAGACGAGCACGGTCCCGCTGTTCAGGGCACCGCCGAGGAGCCGAACGGTTTCGTCCATGACGGAGTCGTGCAGGGGATGGCCGGGCGCGAGGAGATCGGCCTGCGACAGTCCGTCGGGCCGCACGTGCGCGAGGTCGAAGGCGACTCGGTCGTATCTGGTGGAGATGGGTCCGTGCGTTCCGGCACGGACTTGGGCGGGCACCGCGGAGATCTCGTAGCGGCCCCGCTCGCGCCTGGTCATACGGCCGCCCAGCCGAGTGAACGCCGTGGTGAAGGCCAGTTCGATGTAGTGCGGCTGAAGGCGGCGGGCGCGCGCCTCGTCCATCGCGGTGCGCATCTCGGCGAGATCTGACGCCTCGAGCCGATGGGAGGACAGGGCGCTCTCGTCGAGCAGTTCCCGCAGCCCGTCGCCGACGTTCCGGTCGATGATCTGGTGCATCCGAGCCTTCACGTCGAGGCGTTCGCCGTATTGGACGGCGTCCATGAGCAGTTGCCTCAGCGGTGTTTCGGCGAAGGCTTCGCCGAGCACGTCGAAGACCTTCCCTCCGTATGCCCTGCGCTGTTCGTCGATCTTGTCGAGCAGGCGTGTGAACACCTCGCCCTCGCGGGTGTTGGCGGCGACCAGGTTCCACAGCCGGCAGACCTCGGTCTGGCCGATGCGGTGAATGCGGCCGAAGCGCTGCTCGATGCGGTTGGGATTCCAAGGCAGGTCGTAGTTGACCATCAGATGGGCGGCCTGCAGGTTGAGCCCCTCCCCCGCGGCATCGGTCGCGATGAGGATCCGGCAGGAGGGGTCCTTGCCGAACTGCTCGGTGATCCGCCGACGGTCGCTACGCCGCACCCCGCCGTGGATCGTCTGGACCGCTTCGTGCCTGCCGAGTTCGGTACGGATCCGTGCGGCCAGATAGTCGAGGGTGTCGCGGTGCTCGGTGAAGATGATGAGTTTGCGGGGACGTCCGTCCGGGCCTGCCGTCAGCGCGTGGTCATGCAGAATCGCGCGCAGTTCGTTCCATTTGCGGTCGGTGCCGAGTCCGCGGACCCGCTCGGCGGCCTTGGTGAGGTAGGCGAGCTCGCCCAGTTCGGCGTCGAGCTCCTCGACGGTCCGGGCGGCGGTGGCCGAGTCCAGGAGCTCCTCCTCGAGCTGCTCGACCTCCTCGGCGGTGTAATCGTCGACATCGAGCCCGTTGAGGTCGACATCGTGCTCCCTGTCCCGGTACGCGCCATCGAGGATCTCCCGCTTCCTGCGCTCCAGGCGGGCGGCGCGGCGGACCAGGCTCCGGTGGATGGCCTCCGGGCTCGAGGCCAGGCGGCGCTGCAGGACGGTGAGCGCGAACCCGACGGTGTTCTTCCGCCGACCGCCGACCCGCTCGGCCCGGTTCATCCCCTCTCGCACGTAGGCGGTGACCTGTTCGTACAGGTCGTACTCCAGCGCGGTCAGTTCATACGGCACGGTCTCGGCGATCCGCTCGGGGAACAGTCTTCTGCCCTCGAAGGTGAGCAGGTCCTCCTTGACCATGCGGCGCATCAGACCTGCGGTGTCGGCGGTCCGCCGGGACCTGCCCTCGAAGCGGTCCCGGTCGAGCAGGGTCAGGAACAGCTGGAAGTCCTCCTCTTTTCCCGCATGCGGCGTCGCGGTCATGAGCAGCAGATGGCGGGTGGTCCGGGCGAGGAGTTCGCCGAGTTGGAAGCGCCGGGTCTTCTCCAGCTTGCCGCCGAAGTAGCGCGCGCCCATCCGATGCGCCTCGTCGACGACCACGAGGTCCCACGCGGTCTCTTGCAGCCTCGCCTGGAGGTCGGCGTTGCGGGAGAGCTGGTCCATGCGGGCGATCAGCAGCGGGCTGTCGTCGAAGACGTCGCGGTGGAACGCGGTGTCGGCGAGCTGGGTGGTGAGCAGCTCGAACCGGAGCCCGAACTTGAAGAACAGCTCGTCCTGCCACTGCTCGACCAACCCACCCGGAGCGACGATCAGGCAGCGCTTCACGTCGTCGCGGAGGACCAGCTCCTTGATGTAGAGACCGGCCATGATGGTCTTCCCCGCACCGGGGTCGTCGGCGAGCAGGAAGCGCAGCGGGGTGCGCGGCAGCATCTCTCCGTAGACCGCGCGGATCTGGTGCGGCAGCGGCCGCACGTCGCTGGTGGCCACCGCGAGCATCGGGTCGAAGATCCCGGCCAGCTTGACGCGCTGTGCCTCGGCGGCCGCCTTGAAGTCGGACGCGGGCGCGTCGAACGGCCGACTTCCCGTCCGGGCGACGCTGAGCTCGTCCTGGTCCTTGCGGAAGACCACCCGCTGCCCGAGGGCGCCGGCCTTCGTCTTATAGGTGAGCTCGAGCGCGTCAGAGCCGTGCCACTGCGCGGCCAGTACGGTCACGACCTCGGAAGGGACCACACCTTCGATCCGCATCCCCTGTTCGAGCTCTTCAAGCAGCACACCGACCTCCCGACGGACGTGAACGCCCAATTTTCCCCGAAATATCGCTAGTCTGTGTACAGCACTCACGAACAGCAGGGCCCATGGGACAGAACGAACAACCGCAGCTGCGCGAGATCCTCACCGAGATCAGCGGATGGATCGACCAGGCCCGCCACCTCCTCGCGCGCCGCGTCGAGGCCGACAAGGCAGTCCCTGAAGCCGTCGCGGCACTCCAGCGCAAAGTCGTCGAGGTCCGCCGTGACGGCGGCGCCGCCTGGCGCGTACTGCCGCTCCGCCCGGACGACGGCCGGTATCTGAGCGATATCGCACTGCGGGCGTTTCTCCCCGCCATCTCCCATGACGAAAACAGAGTCATCGGCCAGCTCGTCTCCGAAGCCGCCGGTGCCGTACACGACGCGCGAGTCCTCTTCGGAATCCGGAAGTTCCTCAGCGTAGGCAAAAAGCGCGAGGCCGGGCAGAATGCGGCGCGGTTCCTCGGCGGCTACCACGACTGGGCGGTGCGCAGCGGACTGCCCGCTCTCCTGCACCGCCTCGACGTACCCGCCGACCAGGTCCCCGCCGTCGACGTGTCCGAAGCGTTCACCGACCGAGTGGGCCTGTTGCCCTGGCTCTCCCACCTGGGACACTCCCCGGAGCTGGTCCCGGCGAGCGTCTTCGCCGACCTGCCCGAGGCGGTGCGGGCCATCGGGCAGTCCCTCGCGCGCGAGGCCGGGCTCAGATCCGACGCCCTCGCCGCCGGAAACGAGGTCCGCCGCGCGGAGACCCGCAGGATGCTCGCCGATATGCCGGTCGAACGACTCAAGGACGTCACCCGGGATCGCCTCCGGATCAGTGCGCTCACCGACGCCGGGATCACCACCGTCCAGGCCGTGCTCGACCAGGGGGTCCGGCTGGAGCGCCTCCCGGGCGTCGGAGCCACCACGGCCACCAGGATGCGCGGCGCCGCACAGACGCTGCAGCAGACGACGTACGACGAGCTCCCGATGCGCATCGACATCAAGAACCGGATTCCCGAGACGACCGTGCTGCTGCACCGGCTCCGTCTATGGGACGCCGTTCGCAAGACCGTCAACGCGACGGATGATCGGAACCGCGCCTCCGAGCTCTCCGGTCTCGCCCGCGTCCTGGATCGGCAGGTCGGCCACGCGGCCGTCTTCTCCTCGGAATCCCGGTCCGCCGCGGAACTCCGGGAGTCGGTGGGAGCCGTCGTGAACCGGGGCCGTCTGATCGCCCAGGCCTCCGCCCAGGCCGGAGGCGACGACCCATGGGACGACTTCCTCGCCCGTCCCGCGGACTATTTCGCCCTCCTGGCCGAGCTGGGCTTCATCACCGAGGACGAGCAGAAGGCCCACGGCGACCTCCCCGACGAGATCGTCGAAGCGGTCCGCCGGCTGGAGCTGAAGACCGAGCATCTGTCGGCCTCGCTCCGCGGCTACCAGAGTTTCGGCGCCCGCTTCGCCCTCGTTCAGCGCAAGGTGGTCATCGGCGACGAGATGGGCCTGGGCAAGACCGTCGAGGCGATCGCGGTCCTGGCCCACCTCCGCGCCAAGGGCGTCCACCACTTCCTCGTGATCTGCCCCGCCGCCGTCGTCACCAACTGGGTCCGCGAGGTCTCCGCCAAGTCGACATTGCGCGCCCACCGCGTCCATGGCCCCGACCGGGAGCAGGCCGCCCGCTCCTGGGTCCGTGACGGCGGCGTCGCCGTCACCACTTTCGAGACCCTCGGCTCGTTCGAATCCCGGCTCCCGGAGGTCCGTGACCTGGGCTGCGTCATCGTCGACGAGGCGCACTACATCAAGAACCCGGCCGCGCAGCGCAGCCGCCGTGTGACGGCGCTCCTCGATGTGTGCGAGCGGGCCGTCCTGCTCACCGGCACTCCCCTGGAGAACCGCCTCGAGGAGTTCCGCAACCTCATCGGCTACCTGCGCCCCGACCTGATCGTCGACGCCGACGAGCTCGCGCCCAGAAGGTTCCGCCGCCAGGTCGCCCCCGCCTACCTGCGCAGGAACCAGGAAGACGTCCTCACCGAGCTTCCCGAACTGGTGGAGGTCGAGGAGTGGCTCCCGATGTCCAGAGCCGATTCCGCCGCCTACCGGCAGGCCGTGGCCGACGGCAACTTCATGGCGATGCGCCAGGCCGCCATGCTCCAAGCCGAGTCGGAGAAGCTCAGGCGCCTCATCGAGATCGTCGAGGAGGCCGAGGAAAACGGCCGCAGAGTCCTGGTCTTCTCCCACTTCCGCGCCGTCCTCGACCAGGTCGCCCGGACCTTGCCCGGCAAGGTCTTCGGTCCTCTCACCGGCGCCGTCCCCGCGGCCGCCCGCCAGAACATGGTCGATGACTTCTCTGCGGCGGGCCACGGCGCGGTCCTCGTCGCCCAGATCGTCGCCGGCGGCGTGGGCCTCAACATCCAGGCCGCCTCCGTCGTGGTGATCTGCGAACCCCAGTTGAAGCCCACCACCGAATGGCAGGCCATAGCCCGCGCCCGCCGTATGGGCCAGCTCGAGTCCGTCCAGGTCCACCGGCTTCTCTCCGAAGAAAGCGTGGACGAGCGCGTCACCGAGATCCTCGCCAGGAAGAGTGCGCTCTTCGCCGACTTCGCCCGCGAAAGCGAAATCGCCGGTTCCGCCCCCGAGGCCTACGACATCTCCGAGGCCGACCTCGCCCGCGAGGTCATAGCCGCCGAACGCGAACGGCTCTTCGCCCATCCATCCTGAATCGATGCCACCGAGGCCGGCCAACGGTCATCCTTCCTTTCTCCCCTGCGCCCGGCAGTACGATCCCAGGGGATCCAGCGTCACCACCGAACACTTCACATCGATGACTCGACCACTTCAGTCCGGAGGGTCCGGTCGCGCCTCGCGAGCCGGGACACGGGTAGTTCGTCACACGAACTATCAGGGGTTCAAGGGTATCCTGGGCGCGTGAGTGAGCATGATGACGGGCGGATCGGAATCGTCGCCGCACTGGTGCGGTCCACTTTCCTGGTGAACGCCGTGTACACCGAGTCGGCCCGGGAGTACGGCCTGACCATGCAGCAGGGGCAGCTGCTGTGCGTGCTGATGACGCGGCCGTACGGCATGAGCGAACTGGGGGCGGTGCTGCGGCTGGCCAAATCGAGCCTCACCGGCCTGGTCGACCGCACCGAGCGCAACGGCCTGGTCCAACGCGAGCCGGACCCGCGGGACACGCGCGCGGTGCGGGTCTCGCTCACTCCGCGGGGGCGCGACCTGGCCGAGGAGTTCTACCCCGAGACCTGCCGCCGCATCGAGGCGCTGCCGGCGGAGCTCGACGCCTCCGAGCAGGAGGCTCTCGCCGCCCTGCTCGGCCGCGTCGTGCTGGACAACGAGGTGCCGGTGGTCTTTCCGGGACCGGGAGAAGGGGGTTCCACCGCCCGCGGAAGCTGAACGAACAGCACCGTCCTCCCCGGGAGGGATTGCAGTTCGTAACACGAACTAATATGGTTCGTGCTACGAACTGAATCCTTCTTTCAAGGAGCGTGGAATCATGGGCCGTAAGATCGCCGTCATCGGCGGGGGCTCCGCGGTCGCCGAGGCGCTGGACGCCGAGGTGGTGGCGCAGAACATCATCGCCCGGCTGAACGGCGAGCAGCCCACCGCCGTCTACCAGCCCTCCCCCGAGCCCATGATCCTGCTCCCGCTCGGACCGCGCGGCGGCGTCGGCCAGTTGCCCGCACCCGACGGCCCGACCGTCGTCCCGGCGGCCACGGTCTCCGAGTACAAGGGCGCCGACCTGTTCACCCGCCGCTTCGCCGAGCTGTTCGGCACCGTCTGAAAGGCGAGGGACATGGAGTACACCCGTCTCGGCCGCAGCGGCCTTTCGGTGTCCCGGCTGGTCCTGGGCACCATGAACTTCGGGCCGGAGACGTCCGAAGAGGACAGTCACGCGATCATGGACCGTGCGCACGAGCACGGCGTCAACTTCTTCGACACCGCCAACGTCTACGGCGTCGAGCCGGGCGACGGCGTCACCGAGGAGATCATCGGCCGGTGGTTCGCCGCGGGCGGTGGGCGGCGCGACAAGACGGTGCTGGCCACCAAGGTCTACCTGCCCACAGGCGAGGGTCCCAACGAGTCGTTCCTGTCCGCGCTGAACATCCGGCGCGCGTGCGAGGCGTCACTCAAGCGGCTGCAGACCGACCACATCGACCTGTACCAGATGCACCACATCGACCGGAGCACTCCGTGGGAGGAGATCTGGGAGGCCTTCAGCGTCCTGCGCCAGCAGGGCAAGGTGCTCTACTTCGGCTCGTCGAACTTCGCCGGCTGGCACATCGCGCAGGCGCAGGAGGCCGCGCGGTCCCGGCACTTCCTCGGACTGGTCTCCGAACAGTCCAGGTACAACCTGATGACCCGTTGGGCCGAGCTGGAGGTACTGCCTGCGGCCCGCGCCTACGGACTGGGCGTGATCCCGTGGGGGCCGTTGAACGGCGGTGTGCTCGGCGGCGTCCTGCGCAAGCAGAGAGAGGGCACCGCTTCTCGCGGCGGCTCCGGACGTTCGTCTGCCACGCTCGCCGCGCACCGGGAGACCATCGAGGCGTACGAGAAGCTGTGCGCCGGCCTCGGCGAGGACCCGGCCCATATCGGGCTGGCGTGGCTGCTCGCCCAGGACGGCGTGACCGGGCCGATCATCGGTCCGCGCACGGCCGGGCAACTCGACGGCTCGCTGCGCGCGCTGTCCATCAGGCTCGACGACGACACCCTGGCCGAACTGGACGAGTTGTTCCCGCCGCCCGGACCGAACGGCGCCGGGCCCGCACCCGAGGCGTACGCCTGGTGACGGCGCCCTGCCGGCGAAACAACCCCTCGAACGATAGGAAGTACCTTGTCCGTACAGAAAACCGTCTTCGGCTTCGGCGCGCACACCGGCCTCGACGAGGTCCCGGAACTCCTGCGCATGGTCCAACGGGCCGACCGTGACGGCCTCGACCTCTTCTCCCTGTCCGACCACCCCTATATCGGCGGACGTGTGGACGCGTACGCCGCCATCGGATTCCTCCTCGGACGTACGCGGCAAATCTCGGGTTTCGCCAACGTCACCAACCTGCCGACCAGGCCCGCTCCCCTGCTGGCGCGGACGGTGACGTCGCTGTCGGCGCTGTCGGGCGGCCGTGTCGTCCTCGGCATGGGCGCGGGCGGATTGTGGGACCGCATCTCCGACATGGGCGTGCCGCGGCTCTCCCCGAGCGCCGCCGTGGAAGCCTTCGAGGAGGCGATCACCCTGGTCAAGCTTCTGTCGGGTGGCGGCCCGCCGGTCACCTACCAGGGCCGCCATTACCAGGTGAACGAGGCCGAGCCGACGCCTGTGGCCGCGCCCCCGGTGTGGACCGGATCGGTCGGCCCGGCCTCGTTGCGCGCCACCGGCCGGGTCGCCGACGGCTGGATCCCCGGCCACGCGGCGGACTGGCTCAGCGAGCGGTACCGGACGTCGCGACCGGTCATCGACGAGGCGGCCGAGGCCGCAGGCCGCGATCCACGCGAGATCCGCACGGTCTTCAATCTCCCCGGGCGCATCACCGACCGGCCCTTGCCCGCCGCACGCGACCGCGATGGCCGCTGGATCGGCGGATCCGTCGCCCAGTGGGTCGAGGAACTCACCGGAGCCGTACTGGAGCACGGCGCGTCGGGCTTCGTCCTCTTCCCGCCCGGGCACGACGCGCACGACGACGACTCCCTCGGCCGCTGGGCCGCAGAGATCGTCCCGGCCGTACGCGAGGCGATCACGAAAGAGACCGGCGAGGAGAGGTGAGCCGCAGGTCCTCCTTCGTTCGCCCGCCGCGGGCGGGGCGGCGCCGTGCGGATCTTCCTTGATCCGCGCGGCGCCGCCCTGGTCGTCAGCCGGTGGTGTCCGGGGCGGCGGGGCCGCCGGTCACCGGCTTCCCTCGATCGCCTCGAGGATGGTGGCGGCGACGGCCTCGGGCTGCGAGACGCCGACCGCGTGCGAGGCGCCGGCGACCTCGCGGGTGCCCCGCGAGGAGGCGCGTTCGGCCATGAACCGCAGCGCCTCGGCCGGGATGTTGAGGTCCCGCTCACCGTGCACGAACCACGACGGGAGGGTGCGCCACGCGGGCTCGGCGGTACCCAGTCCGTCGGTCAGCGCCTCCTTGGTCACCGGCCGCTGGGTGGCCGCCATCAGGCCCGCCTTCTTCGCGCCGAGGTCGGCGCAGAACTGGTGGTGGAACTTGGCGGGATCGATGCGGAACTCGTCGCCGCCGGAGGAGAGCGGGTAGGAGACCAGCGCGTCGCCCAGGCTGCTGCCGGGGAACTTGCCGGACAGCTCGAAGGCGCTCTCCCCGGTCTCGGGGGCGAACGCGCCGACGTAGACCAGGGACCGGACGGCGGTCAGTCCCGCGGCGGCCTCGGTGATGACCATGCCGCCGTAGGAGTGGCCGACGAGGACGACCGGACAGCCGAGGCCGTTGATCACGTCGCGGACGTAGGCGGCGTCCCCCGCGAGGGCGCGCAGCGGGTTGGCCGCCGCGACCGATCGGTGTCCGTGCTCGTGCAGGCATCGGATGACGCCGTTCCAGCTCGCGGACTCGGCGAAGGCGCCGTGGACGAAGACGATGACGGGCTTGTCCTCTGAGGTGCTCATGACTCGTCCTCTCCGGAGTGCAGGGCGTGCTTGAGAGCCGAGATGGACTGCGCGACCGCCGCGCGCACGGCTCGGGTCCCGCTGAGGGGGTTGAGCATCATGAAGTCGTGCAGCGTGCCGTTGTAGCGGACGCTCGTGGTCGGCACGCCCGCCTCGGTGAGGCGGCGGGCATAGGCCTCACCCTCGTCGCGCAGCACGTCGTTCTCGTCCACCAGGACGAACGCGGGCGGCAGCCCGGCGAGCTCGTCGAGAGTGGCGCGCAGCGGCGAGGCGGTGATCTCCATGCGCTGGGCGGCGTCGGTGGTGTAGGCGTCCCAGAACCAGGCCATGGCCTTGGCGGTCAGGTAGGGGCCGTCGGCGAACTCGCGGTAGCTGCCGGTGTCCTGTCCCGCGTCGGTCACCGGGTAGTACAGCGACTGGTGGACGAACCGCACGTCGCCGCGCTGCTTGGCCATGAGGGTGAGTGCGGCGGTCATGTTGCCGCCGACGGAGTCGCCTGCGACCGCCATGCGGGAGGCGTCGAGGTTGCCCTTGGCGCCGTTGGCGGTCAGGAACCGCGCGACGACGTAGGCCTGCTCGATCGCGACCGGGTACTTGGCCTCGGGCGAGCGGTCGTACTCCACGAACGCGACGGCGGTGTGCGCGCCCACGGCGAGTTCGCGGACGAGCCTGTCGTGGGTGCCGGCGTCGCCGATCACCCATCCGCCGCCGTGCACGTACAGGACGACCGGCAGGAGCACCTCGGCGGTGTCCTTCGGCTTGACGATGCGGACCTTCACCTCACCGACCTCGGACGGAACGGTGAGCCACTTCTCGTCGACCTCGGGCAGGGGGACGTCGGCGTTCGCCTGGAGGTCGGCAAGGACCTTTCGGGCGCCCTCCGCGCCCAGCTCGTAGAGGAACGGGGGTCGGGACGTGGCGTCGGCGATCTCCTGCGCCGCGGGTTCGAGGACATGGTCGCTCATGGCGTGATTCCTTCCGTTTCGACCGGGACGCCGATGTCCCGGCCTGGTCTTCGACGGCTACTCGCGGAAGCCGATCGTCCGGTGGGTTCCGTCGCAGAGGGGCTTGGCGGAGGAGTGGCCGCAGCGGCACAGCGTCGTCCGGTTGCGGGTCTCCAGGGGCTTTCCGTCCGAGCGCTCGACGCGGACTCCCCCGGTGACCCACAGCGCGCTGGCCAGGCCGTCCTCCTCTTCGAGTACCGAGACGGCCTCGGGGAGGTCGACCTCGACGGTCTCGCCGCCGCGTTCCAGGGCGTAGGTGTAGGACCCGGACGGGCAGTGGTCGATGCGCCCCATGATGTTGGAGCGGACGTCGGGGTCGGCGGTGTCGTCGAGCATCTTGGCGATGGGCCGGGTGTGCCCGATGCAGAACGCCGCGTGGATGCACAGTTCGCCGACGCGCTGGGCGGAGACGCCGATCCCGTCGTGGACGTGCTGGAGGTCCTCGTACGGCGCGGTGATGGCGTTCTCCGAGCCGTCGAAGCCGACGACCGCGTGCGTCCCGTCGCAGAACGGCTTGGCCGAGGAGCGGCCGCAGCGGCAGAGCGCGTAGGTCTCCTCGGTCTCCAGGTCCTCGCCGGTCCGCCAGGTGAGGGCGTCCTTGTCCTCCGGTCCGACGATCTTGGTCTTGCGGCGGAGCGGGACCTTGCCGTAGACGAGGTAGGGCCCGTCGGGCAGGACCGTGATCCGGCGCCGGCCGCTCCGGCTCCAGCCGCGCTGCTCGGGCGGGACGTAGTCGAACGTCGGTCCGGCCGTCATGCCGTCGCCGTCGGGCATCCGCATCAGGGCCTGGGCCTGCTTCTGGAGCCCGTACATGGTGCCCGTCGCGACCGAGAGCAGCCGCGGGCTGCCGTTGAACGCCTGCTCCAGCAGGTGCAGGAGGGCGGAGTAGGTGCGGTTGAACTCCTCCTGCGCGTCCCGGATCGGACTGCCGGGCTCGTGGTCGTCCAACCGCGGATCGGCGCGCATCCGGTGCACGCCCTCGGGATCGAACCGGATCGGCGCTCCGGTCGGTCCGGACTCCGGGGTGTCCCCTTTCCGATAGCGGCGGCCGGCCTTGAGTTCGTGGAAGCGGTAGTAGTGCGCGACCTCGTCCCGCTCGGGGTGGTGGACGTCGCGGTCGCCGTCCCAGACCCCGCCGCGGCTCAGGCCCTCGCCCTGCTCGACGATCTCGGCCAAAGCCGCCAGCGCGGACTCCAGATCGGTGACCTCGACGATCCGGCCCGCGGTGTGCCGGAAGTGGCGGTTCTGGAGCTGGCGTCCCGGGTCGCCGGAGAAGACCTCCTCCTGCCCGAGCCGGGCGCACAGGTACCGCAGCCCCTCTTCGATCGCGGCGTAGAACTGGCCGATCGTGGTGTAGCCGTCGGCCTGCGCCGGGGCGTCGGGTGGCGCCGGACGCTCCAGCCGCAGGAACAGGTCGAGCGCGTCGGGGCCGAACGGCAGCAGCGACAGTTCCAGGGACGGGTCGCCGTGCGGGAGGCGCCGGGGGTGCCGGGGCAGCATCCGGGGCGTGTCGAGGACCGGCCTGCCGCCGACCGCGTTGAGCAGGTTCGCGGCCAGGGCCATGTGGAGCATCTCCTCCACGAAGACCCCTGCGACGAGTTGGGCGGCCTCGGGATTGCGCTCGGCGTCCAGCGAGTAGAGCGCGCACAGGTAGGGCGGCAGCGTGGAGTGCTCCAGCTCGATCGCCCACTGCAGGTGCTCGCGCAGGTCGTCGAGGGTGTCGATGGCCGCGGTCCGCGCGGAGGCGGAGGCGGTGGGTCGCCGTACGGGGAGGTTCACGGGGTCTCGTTTCACCGGTCGAAGGGATCGGGGTGCGTCGGCAGGTCCGCCGGCCCGGGCTCCGCGCCGCGCTCCAGTTCCTGTATCGCGCCGAGAAGGCCGCGCAGCTCGACCTCATAGGCCTGCTCCTCGACCGGGTCGAACAGCCACTGCGCGGGCGACTGCGTCAGGAGCTCCTCCGCGCAGCTCGCCCGAGCCGCGCGGAGTTCCCTTTGCACCTCGATTTCGAGGTCGAACTCGACCTCGTCGTCACCGGGCGGGGTACTCATGTGTCCTCCCTGAGGGGGCCGGGTCCGGCGGGCCGGGCGCGGCACCGCGTGGACCAGCTGGATCGAGGCCTGTCCGGACGCGAACAGGCGGGTGAAGCTCGCGCTCTGGTGGGCCGCCAGCTCGTAGGCGCGCTCGGCCCGGTGCCGGAGCGCGACGACCTCGGCGACCCGGGCCGCGCGCCGCGACCATGACAGCGGCGCGTCGTTCGGCCGTTGGACCTGCTCGACCAGGTCGAAGCCGGTCTCGTCGAGGACGGCGGCGAGCTCGGCCTGGGTGGGGAAGTGGTTGCCTTCGGGCACCGGGGAGATCCGCCGGTCGCGGGCGACGACCACCAGCAGCCCCAGCGACGCCCCGGGCTTCAGCACCCGGTGGATCTCGCGGAGCAGCGCCGCCTTGTCCTCGACGGTGTCCAGCACGCCCAGGCACCAGGCCGCGTCGATCGACGCGGAGGGCAGGGGCATGCTGCGGCCGTCCGCCTTGATGACGGGCAGGCCGAACATCCGGGACGCGGCACGGCACGCGGCGGGCATCGGCTCGACCAGGATCGGCCGGACGCCGAACCGCCGGGCGGCCCAGGCCGCGGGGCCGCCGGCGCCCGCGCCCACGTCGAGCAGGACGGTCCCGGGTGACAGTTCGCAGGCCTCGGCCAGCCAGGCCAGCGCGGCGGGGCTCGCACTGCCGCGGCAGGCCGCCGGGATCGCGTAGCGCTCCCCCAGCTGTGCGACGGCGTCGGCGGTCCAGCCTGCGACGTCGTCGAACTCGGCTTCCATCGCCAATGCGGTCATGACGGGACTTTCCTCCGGTCTGCGGTGCCGCCGCGCGGGCGGGCCGCGGGGTTCTCGGGCTGCGGCAGAGGGTGGGTCAGGCGGTCTTCAGCCAGTCCTCGTAGGTGGTCTCGCCGAGGACCGCGCCGTCGCCGGGGACGAGGTCCAGCTCGGTGAGCTCGGCGCCGAAGTAGCGCGCGTGCGGGTCGGTGACGACCTCGCGCGGGTCGCCCCAGGCCGCCAGCGCGCCGCGGAAGAACTCGTCCATCCGGCACCGCTTCGGACCGGCGATCTCGATCGCGCCGTTCAGCGGTGTGCCCGCCGCGGTCCGGCCGACGTTCCGGGCGACGTCGTCGCCGGCGATCGGCTGGAACGCCACGGGGGCGATGTGCACCTCGCCGCCCGTGGTGGCGCCGTCGGCGATCCGCTGACCGAACTCGAAGAACTGGGTGGCGTGGACGATCGAGTAGGGGATGCCCGACTCCCTGATCAGCTTCTCCTGGGCGAGCTTCGCCGCGAAGTAGCCGATGTCGGGGCGCCTGCCGGTTCCCACCACCGAGAGCGCGACGTGGTGGCCGACCCCGGCCTCCTTCTCGGCCGCCAGCAGGTTGCCGGTGGAGGTCGTGAAGAACTCCAGGACGGCGGCGTCCTCGAAGGACGGCGAGTTGGAGACGTCGATCACGACGTCCGTGCCCTTCATGGCCTCCGCGAGCCCCTCCCCCGTGAGCGTGTTCACTCCGGTGTTCGGCGCGGCCGCGACGGCCTCGTGCCCGTGCTCGCCGAGCTTCGCCACGAGCTTGGACCCGATCAGTCCGGTACCCCCGATGATCACGATCTTCATGTGCGGCCCTTCTGTCCGCCGGGGCTTCGTCGTCGCCCGGTCGCCAGCTATGACCGGGCACTCCGAGCGGCTGTGACAGATCCTCCGGAAACACTTTTCGATTCCTCGGATCCGCACCGGGTGTCACATCAGCGGGCGCCGCCTTGTCTTCTCGGCATACGGGGTCTCCGAGGGAGCTCCGCGGACGGAAGGAGCCCCCCATGCCGCCGGCAGGCGCCGAGTACCGGATCCGGGTGCGCATGACCGCGCGTGCCGTCGACGAGCCGCACCGCAGCGCGAGCCAGCTGGAGCTGCTCTTCGACCTGACGTTCGTGGTCGCGGTGGCGGCGGTCACCGCGCAGTTCGCGCACCACGTGGCCGAAGGGCATGCGCTGAGCGGGCTCCTCCCGTTCCTCCAGGTGTTCTTCGCCGTGTGGTGGGCGTGGATGAACTTCACCTGGTTCGCCTCGTCCTACGACACCGACGACGCCGCCTACCGGCTGCTGACGATGGTGCAGATGGCCGGCGTGCTCGTCCTCGCCGCGGGTGTGCCCGCCGCGTCCGACCACGGCGACTACCTGCTCATCACGGTCGGGTACCTCATCATGCGCGTCGCGCTCGTCGCGCAGTGGCTGCGGGTCGCCTCCGAGCACCCGGAGAGCCGCCGCACCGCGCTCCGGTACGCCGGCGGCATCGGGCTGCTCGAGGCCGGCTGGATCCTCCGCCTCCTGCTCGCCGAGGCGGGAGGGCTGCCGCCCGCGGCGCAGCTCCCCTCGTTCGCGCTGCTCGCCGCGCTGGAGCTCACCGTGCCGTGGTGGGCCGAGCGCGAGCGGGAGACGACCTGGCACCCCCACCACATCGCCGAGCGCTACTCCCTGTTCACGATCATCCTGTTCGGCGAGAGCGTGCTCGCCGTGTCCGACGGCGTGCGCGGAGCCCTCGAGACGGCGCACGTGAGCGGCGGTCTCGTGATCGTCGCGGTCTCCGGGCTCGTGCTGCTGTTCGCGCTGTGGTGGCTGTATTCCCTGCTGCCCTCCGGGCAGGGGCTGAACTCCCGCAGGCACGTCTCCTACCTGTGGGGGTACGGGCATTTCGGCGTCTTCGCCGCACTCGGCGCCCTGGGCGCGGGGCTGGAGGTCGCGGTCGAGCGGACCGGGCACGACCTCGCGGCCTCTCCTCTCGCGATCGCCTACGCCGTCGCCGCCCCCACCGCGGTGTTCGTCGTCCTGCTGTGGCTCACCCACCTTCCGCTCCTCGGCTCCCGCGGCCTCCCGCCGCTCGCCGCGCTGGGCGGGGTCGCGGCCGTCCTGCTGATCCCGCTGGCCGCGCCGGGCGCGGGGGTGGCCTTCGTCGTCGCCGCGCTCGCGGGCACGGCGGTGCTCATCGTCTTCGTCTCGCTCCCCGCCGTGTCCCGGTTCTGCTTCGGCGACCGGACCTCCCGCTGGGACGACGTTCTCCAGTGATCCCGCGCCGCCGGCGGCGGCGGGGCGCAGCACCGGGGCGGCGCAATGCCGCGCCCGCGGACGGCAGAAGAAAGGAAGGCCGCATGCGGTCGGTGGAGGAAGGGTCCCTTCGGGAGCCCGCGTTCAGGGGGCGCGACGCGGAGATCGCCGTCCTGGCCGGGCTGATCGCGAGGCTGCGCCGCGGGTTCGGCGGCGTCGTGCTCGCCGACGGCCCGCCGGGAGCCGGCAAGAGCCGCTTCGCGCGGGAGGCACTGAGGCTCGCCGAGGAGGCAGGTGTCCGAGTCCTGCACGGGACGGGTGAGCTCGGCCATCGGACGGTCCCGTTCGGCGCGCTGCCCCAGGCGCTGGTGTCCGACGGGCGGCCCGTCGTCGACGTGGACACCCTGCGCGGCCTCTCCGAGGCCGCCGACCGGCGGTTCTGGCTGTTCCAGGCGGTGCAGGACCAGATGGGGCAGGCGGCGCTCGACCGGCCGCTGCTCCTCGTCATGGACGACCTCCAGTGGTGCGACGCCGGGACGCTCCTGGCACTGCGCACCCTGCCCGAACGGCTCTCCGCGCATCCGGTCCTCTGGCTCTGCACCGTCCGGACCGGTTCGGCCGACCCCGACGTACGGGCCACCGTCACCCGGCTCACCGAGGCCGGAGCCCGCCCGCTCCGCCTCGGCCCTCTGTCCGAGGAGGCGGTGGCGCTGATCGCCGGCGACCTGCTCGGCGCCGTGCCCGACGCCGGACTCCTGGCCCTCCTCGATGAGGCCGAAGGCAACCCGCTCCAGGTGACCGAGACCATCCGGGGACTCGTCGGCGAGGGTGCCGTCACCAGGTCGGACGCGGTCGCCCACATGAGCGGGGCACACTCGCCGATCCACTCCTACGGCTCGGCGCGGCGCCTCCTGGGGCATCTGTCGCCGCTCGCCCGGGAGGTGCTCCGGCTCGCCTCGGTACTCGGCCGGGACCTGGCGCCCGACCGGATCGCCGAACTGGGCGGGCGCACCATCGCCGAAGTGGTCACCGCCCTCCAGGAGACCGTCGACGCCGACCTCGTCCGGCCCACGGACCCTCTGACGTTCCGCAACGACCTCGTCCGCGCGGCGGTCCGGGAGACCGTGCCCGTCCCGCTGCGCCGGGCTCTGCGCAGGCAGGCCGCCGACTTCGACCTGGCGCAGGGCGTACCCCTCGGCCGGGTCGCCATGGCCCTGGCCGAGGCCGCCGAGCCCGGCGACGACGAGGCGGCCGCGCTGCTGCGCCGGGCGCTCGCCGAAGCCGCCGAGAGCGCTCCCGAGGCCGCCGTGCGAATCGCCCGGCAGGCCGTCGAATTCGCGGTCGCGGGCTCGACAGAGCGGGCCGAGGCAGTCGCGGACGCCCTCCCCCTTCTCGCGCGGACCGGCCGCGGTACCGAAGGGCTCGCCCTCGCGGAGTCCGTCCTGGACGGCACGCCTCCCCCGCCCGTCGAGGCGCGGGTCCGGCTCGGCGCCGCCATGACGGCCCTGTACGGGTCGCCCGGCGACGCCCTGCGGCACGCCCGCGCCGGAGTCGCCCTTCCCGGCGCGCCCGAAGACGTCCACGCGCACCTCGCCGCCCTCCATTGCCTCGCCGCCGCCCTGACCGGTGACATCCCCGGCGCCGAACGCCTCCTCGCCCCCGGTGCCTCCCTCTCGAGCACCGGGGTGGCGCAGACGCTGCTGGGAACGGCAGAGTCCCTGGTGCGGGCGTTCCGGCTGGACTTCGGGGCGGCCGGAGACCTGGCCGCGGCAGCCGTCGGGGTGGCGGCCCCGGCGGCGCTGGTCGTCGCACCGGTATGGCTCGCCGCGCTGCACGGTCTCACGGGCCGCGTCGAGGAGGGGCTGCGGGCGACCGAGGAGGGCGCGGCGGCGGCACGCCGGCCGGGCGGCGCCCACGGCCTCGGCCTCTGGCTCACCGTCCGTGCCCGGCTGCTGCTCACGGCGGGCCGGCTGGGCGAGGCGCGGGCGGAGGCCGAAGCGGCGCTCGCGGCCGGGGAGTCGGGAGCCGGTGAGGCGAT
>NZ_BAAAHH010000044.1:0-51975 GCF_039525175.1 Actinocorallia libanotica | reverse complement strand
GACGCCGTGCCCGCACGGCGTCGGCGGCGGGGCGGTCACGCCGCCAGGACCGTGGTGGGGGCGGGGCGGCGGGGGACGAGGAGGGCGGCGAGGGCGGCGCGCAGGAGGCCGGCGGCGCCGAGCCAGAACGCCTGGCCGTAGGCGGCGTCGGTGGGGACGGGGCGGGCGAGGGTGGCGCTTCCGGCCAGGAGGGTCGCCACGATCTGGCTGCCCAGGGAGGAGCCGACGGAGCGGATGAGGGCGTTCACGCCGGTGGCCTGGCCGCTCATCTCGCGGGGGCAGGCGTCCACGAGGATGTTCGGCATCGCCGCCATGCCCAGGCCGATCCCGCCGAACAGCAGCACCGACCAGCCGATCACCGCGCCCTGCGAGCCGTGCGCCGTGGCGAGCGCCGCCAGCCCGGCCGCGCCCAGCAGCGCGCCGGCGATCAGCGGGGTCCGCTGCCCGAACCGCAGGCTCAGCGTCCCGGCGAGGCCGCCGGTCACCAGCATCGCCAGGCAGGCGGGCATCAGCAGGAGTCCCGAGCCGGTCGCGTCCAGCCCCAGGCCGTAGCCGGCGGCCTCGGGGGTCTGGGCGAGCTGCGGGATCAGCATGAACGCGCCGAACATCCCGAACCCGAACAGCAGCGTGGTGACGTTGGTGAACAGCACCACCGGCCGGCCCAGCACCCGCATGTCGACCAGCGGGTCGTCCGCGCGGCGCTCGTAGTGGACGAACACCGCCAGCACGACGAGGCCGGCGGCGATCAGGCCGAGGGTGCGGGCGTCGCCCCAGCCCCAGGCCGAGGTGCGGGTCAGCGCGAACAGCGGCGCCACGAGTCCTGCCGTCAGCAGCACCAGGCCGCCGAAGTCGATCCGGCCGGGCGTGCGCGCCCCGTCGGCGGGCAGCAGCAGCGAGCCCAGCGCCGCGGCGCCCGCCATGGCCGCCCCGGCCCAGAAGATCCACTCCCAGGAGGCGTGGTCGACCAGGAGGCCGCCCATCAGCAGGCCGCCGCCCGCGCCGATCCCCGCGGTCGCCCCGACGATCCCCAGCGCCACGGGGCGGCGCCGCGGCGAGAACGCGTCGCTGATGATCCCCATGCACAGCGGGATGATGCCGCCGCCCGCGCCCTGCACGATCCGCGCGGCCACCAGCACCCACACGTTCGAGGCGAGCGCCGCCACCACGCTGGCCGCGGCGAACAGGAGCAGCGCGGCGACGAGCATCCGCCGCTTGCCCCACATGTCGCCCAGCCGCCCGAACACCGGCGTCAGCACCGCGGCCGCCAGCAGGTATCCGCTCATCACCCACGACATGTCCGCCGCGGACGCCTCCAGCTCGCGCCCCAGCACGCCCATGCCGGGCAGCACCGCCGTCTGCGCCAGCGCGAACGACGCGGCGGCCAGCGCCAGGATCAGGATCAGCACGCCTTCGGACCCGTTCTCGGCCCGCGGTGTCTCACTCACCCTCGTCTCCGTTCTCCCTTGAGTGGACCCTCGGGTCCGCTTGAGACGATAGCGGAGTACCGGACTCTGGAGTCCACTTCAACGGGTGCACTGGATCACACCGGGGCGGTCAGGCGCGGCGGGTGGTCCAGGCGGCCCCCCGGACGGTCGTGGTGAGCAGGGTCAGGCCCAGCAGCAGCCCCGCCAGCGCGGCCACGGCCAGGGGGTGGGGGCCCGCCGGGACGCCGCCGTCACGGACCGCGCCCATGAAGTCCAGCGGCGCCAGGCCGTTGAACGCGCAGTACCACAGGGCCGGATAGAGCGCCTGGAACAGGCGGGGAGTACGGGTCAGGATCCCGGCGGCCAGGGCCAGAGACGGGATCAGCAGGGCGCCGCCGAGCCAGGCCGCCATGCCGGGGGCGTCCCCGGAGGCCGCCATCCGGAGAAGCGGCGCCAGCCCCGGCAGGACCGTGACGGCCAGACCCGCGGTCCACTCGGCGAGCAGGCGGCGGTGCGGCGCCGGGTAGGCGCCGATCAGGCCCTCCATGCCGTCGCTCTGGTGGCGGGTGCCCAGTCTCGACCAGAGCAGGACGGGCCAGACCCAGGCCAGCGGCAGCGCCACCGCCGCGACCGAACCCGACGGAACGGCCAGGCCGACGACCGCCAGGATCGCCGCGCCCAGCCACCACCACCTGGTGGCCTCCCGCACGATGACGGTCAGCTCCCCGGCCAGCAGCCTGCCGAAGGTGTTCCCGTACGCCGGAGCCGTGGCGGGCAGGCCGCGGTAGGCGGGAGCGGGCGGAAGCCCGGGCTCCGCCGCCTGCTGCGGCGTCGGCCGAAGGGTGCCGCGTGCGGGGTCGAACCGGCCGAACCAGAGCGCGGGCAGCAGGACCACGGCGAGCGCCGCCACGACGAGCAGGGCCCGGCCGCCCAGGAATGCGGCGGTCAGCGGGAAGCCGTCCCACGGGAAGGACTTCAGCGGTTCGGGTTCCTCGGTCAGGCCGAGGCTGAAGGAGCTGTGGCGCTTCCACAACCCCTGCTCGACCATCGCGGCGCGCAGCGCCTCCACGACGTGCCGCGCGCCGAGAACGTCGAAAGGCGCGCGTTCGGAGAGGCTGCCGACCGCCACGGCCAGCCACACGAAGAACCATCCGGCGTTGCCGAGACCCCCGCGCAGCAGCGGGAGCGTCTCGAACAGCAGCGCCGCGGCGGCGGTCGCCACCGCCATCGGCAGGGCGATCACCACGAACGGGGTCAGCAGCGCGACGGGGTCGATCGCCCGGTCCTCGGCACGGGCGAACTGCATCACCGCCGCCGTCGCCGCCAGGACCGCCACCATCGAGCCGAGCACCATGGTGTTGCTGAGGAACTTCGCGGCCAGGTAGGCGGGGGTGCGCAGCGGCGTCGCGGCCACGAGGCGGCCGACCCCGGTGCGCTCGTCGCGTTCTATGGCGCCGCGCACGACGTAGAAGCCGCCGAGGGTCAGCCACAGGGCGGCGGCCAGCGCGGTGGCCGTCCCGACGTAGGCGCTGTCGTAGACGCCGCGGTACCCGCCGATGTTCATGATCACCAGCCGGGCCTGGGGGTCGGGGACGGCGAGGTAGCCCAGGATGACCGCGGCGAGCAGCGTCACCGCGTAGACGGGGCGGCGCACCCGGTCGCGGAAGTCGCCCAGGGCCAGGCCGCCGATGCTCCGGAACATCACCGCAGACCCCCCATCGCACGGCTCGGGGCGGGGGCCGGCTGGACGAGGCCCAGGTACACGTCCTCCAGGTCGGGTGCCGCCGGGACCGCGCCGGGGCTCGGGGGCGCGTCCGAGATCACCCGCAGCCGCACGCCCTCCGCCGTGCGCACCATCCGGCTCACCACGTACCCCATCCGGACGGCGTCCGCCTCGGCCGGGGACACCAGCAGATCCCACACGCGGCCCCGCGCCATGTGCAGCAGCTCGTCGGGGGTGCCCCGGCGCAGCAGCCTGCCGCCCGCCACGACCGCGATGTCCGAGGCCACCGACTCGATGTCGGAGACGATGTGCGTGGAGAGCATGACGACGCGGTCGGCGGCCAGGTCGGCGAGCATCGTGCGGAACCGGACGCGCTCCTGCGGGTCGAGGCCCGCCGTCGGCTCGTCCACGATGATCACGCGGGGGTCGGCGAGCAGCGCCTGGGCGATCCCGACGCGCCGCAGCATGCCCCCGGAGTACCCGCCCAGCGGGCGCTTGGCCGCCTCGGTGAGGTTCACCAGCTCCAGCAGCTCCCCGATGCGGGCCTTCGACGAGCGCGCCGACATGCCCTTGGCCGCCGCCAGGTAGGACAGGAACTCCCGCGCCGTCAGGTTCGGGTGGGCGCCGAAGTCCTGCGGCAGGTAGCCGAGGTGGCGGCGCAGCGCGTCCGGGCGGGCGACGACGTCGACGCCGTCGAACAGCACCTTCCCGGACGTGGGGCGGGTGATGGTGGCGGCGATCCTCATCAGCGAGGACTTGCCCGCGCCGTTGGGCCCCAACAGGCCCAGCATCCCCGGGCCGAGGCGCATCGTCATGGTGTCGACGGCGCGCTTGCCGCCCCGGTAGACCTTGGTGACGTCGATCAGTTCCAGCATGGCACTCCTCCTGCAGGCGCCGGTTCGGCGCTTCTTCAGGCTCGTGCCGCCGGGGGTGCCGCCACATCTCCCATTCGGCAGATATCGCCTCAGTCCGTGCCGGGCCGCGCGGGCAGCGCGCACACCACCAGCCAGCCGCCCGCCTCATCGGATCCGGCCGACAACGTCCCGCCCTGCCCCCTGACCCGCGCCTCCAGCTCGGCGAGGCCGGTGCCGCCCGACCGCCGAACCCGGGCCAGACCCGCGCCGAACCGGCCGCGTCCGCCCCCGTCGTCGCGGACGCTGACCTCCACGCCGGACGCGGTGCTCCGGGCCGAGACCTCCACCCGGTTCGCCCGGCGCGCGTGCCGCCGGACGTTCGTCAGCGCTTCGAGGACCACCCGGTAGGCGGTGGCGTCCGCCTCCCGCGGCAGGCGTCCGACGGCCTCGGGGTCGAGCTCCAGCCCGGCGTGCGGGAGGCCCGGAGCCGAGAACCGGCCGACGAGGTCCGGCAGGTCGCCCAGGCCGTACAGGCGGGTCGGCGGCGGCCCGGCGGGCGCGTCGTCCGGGTCGCGCAGCGCTTCGAGGGTCTGGTCCATCGACTCCAGGGCGCGCTGGCCCGCCTCCTCGATGCGGCGCTGCACCTCCCGCGCCGCCCCGGCGTCCAGGTCGCGCAGCTGCGCGGCCTGCGCCTCCAGGACGATGCCGGTCACCTCGTGGGCGACGAAGTCGTGCAGGTCGCGGGCGAGCGCCAGCCGCTGCGCGCGGCGCGCCTCGGCGACCGCGCGGACCCGCCGCCGGTCCAGCCCCCGCAGGTAGAAGCCGACGGCGGCCGCGCACCCCAGCGGGAACAGGAACAGCGCCGAGCCCACGAGCGAGGTCTTCAGCAGCTCGTCCTCCTCCGTCAGGAGGGCCGGCCGCAGCGCCATGACCAGCACCGCCACCGTGATCGCCGCGACCAGGGCGGCCGCCCGGCGGGGCGGCTCCCGCCGGATCACCCGTCCGGCGAGCACCAGCACCGCCAGGAGCCCCGCGATGCTCCACAGTTCGAGCGGGTCCTGCGGCCCCCGGTACGCCAGGTACACCACCAGCGTCACGGTGACGGTCGCCGCCACCGCCGACGCCGTGGTGATGCCCCGGTACGGGCGGCGCAGCAGCGCGGCGGCCGCCGCCGCGAGCGTCGGGAACGCGGCCATGATCTCGTCCGGGAGGGCGGCCAGCCCCGCGGCGGACACCGCCGCCGCCACCGCGCACAGGAGGATCGGCCGTCCGCCGGGGTCCGGGGCCGCGCCTTCCTCAGCGCGGCCGCTGCGAGGCATAGCCCAGCTCCCAGGCGTACACGGCGACCCCGACCCGGTTGCCCACGCCGAGCTTGCGCTGGATGTTCGCCAGGTGCGTCTTCACGGTGCCGGGCGAGATGAACAGCTCCGCGGCGATGTCGGCGTTGCTCTTGCCCTGCGCGACCTGCCCGGCGATCTGCCGCTCCCGCTCGGTGAGGGGCTCGTGCGGCGGTTCGAGGGCGGGCGCGGGCTCGGCCACGTGCCGCAGCAGCCGCACCGTGATCGAGGGGCTGATGAGGCTGTCCCCGCTCACCGCCGCCCGCACCGCCTCCACCAGCAGTGCCGGACCCGACCGCTTGAGCACGAACCCCGAGGCCCCGTACCGCAGCGCCGGATACACGTACTCGTCCAGGTCGAACGTCGTCAGGATCACCACCTTGACGGGCTCGGCCGCCTCCGGCCCCGCCAGCCGCCGGGTGACCTCCAGCCCGTCCAGGCCGGGCATCCGGATGTCCACCAGCGCCACGTCCGGGCGCAGCCGCCCCGCGAGCCGCAGCGCCTCGACGCCGTCGGCGGCCTCCCCGACCACCTCGATGTCGGGGTGGCTCTCCAGAATGGTGCGCACCCCGCGCCGCACCATCTCCTGATCATCGGCTATGAGCACCCGTATCGACACGGTAGGGAAGCCTATGCCGTCCTCCGCGACGTCCCGGATGAAGGTGAGACGAACGGACAAAGCGGCGGGACGCTCTGACATGGATCACGCGCGCGGACCGGACGATCCTGGAGTCATCACCCCGACGACACCCAGGAGTCCTCATGGCCGCCAAGCCCGTCCTCGTCATCGGCGCGACCGGTAAGACCGGCAGCCGCGTCATCACCCGGCTCAACGAGCGCGGCCACGCCGTCCGCGGCGTCTCCCGCAACACCGAGATCCCCTTCGTCTGGGAGAAGCGGGAGACCTGGCCCGAGGCGCTGCGCGGGGCGGGCGCCGTCTACATCTCCTACTCCCCCGACCTCGCCGCCCCCGGCGCGCCCGCCGACATCGAGGCGTTCGTCGCCGCCGCCGCCGACGCGGGCGTGGAGCGGCTCGTGCTGCTCTCCGGCCGGGGCGAGCACAACGCGGTCCGCTGCGAGGAGATCGTCCGCGGCTCCGGCCTGCCGTACACGCTGCTGCGCGCGAGCTGGTTCGCGCAGAACTTCACCGAGGGCCCCCTGCTGGGCCCGGTGCTCGACGGGCTCATCGCGATGCCCGCCGGCGAGGTCGCCGAGCCGTTCATCGACCTGGACGACCTCGCCGACGTCGCGGTCGCGGCGCTCACCGACGCCCGCCACGAGGGCCGCCTCTACGAGCTCACCGGGCCGGAGCTCCTGACCTTCCACGAGGCCGCCGCGCGGATCACCGAGGCCGCGGGCCGTCCGGTCGCCTACCTCCCCGTCACCCTGGAGCAGTTCCACGCCGAGCTCTCCCGGCAGGCCGGGCCGGAGTACGCCCACCTGCTGACCGAGCTCTGCCGCGAGGTCTTCGACGGCCGCAACGCCTCGCTCGGCCACGGCGTACGCGAGGCGCTCGGCCGCGAACCGCGCGACTTCGCCTCCTTCTGCCGCGACGCCTCCCCCGCCTGGACCCTCCCGTCCTGAGCCCGTGGACGCGCCGGTCGATGAACGCGCCGCCTCCCGGCACGGCCGGCCGGAGCGGCCGGGGCTCCCCGGCCGGCGCCTCAGACCGGGGTCAGGCCGAAGCCGGTGAACCTGATCAGGTCGGACATGGTGAACTCGCCTTCGTGCGCCGACGGCAGGAAGGGCAGCCAGCCGGGTTCCATCGCCGGGTAGGAGGAGGGGTCGGTGTGGAGGAGGCCGAGGAGGACCTCGGCGACGATGCGCCCGCCGACCGGCCCGAGGTGGCGGCCCCCGTGGAGGCACCGGGCCTCGCGCAGCACGTAGTACCACAGGGGCGCCGGGCCGGGCTCCGGCAGCGCCAGCTCGCCGTCGGTCAGCGGCCTGACGCCCATGGCGCCGGCGACCGCCTGCCCCGAGGGCAGGCCGAGCCGCGCGCCCCGGGTGAGGTTGCGCCGGATCAGGGAGGACATGCCCGGCGCGACCTCGGGGGGCAGCGCGTGCAGCGGCGGGGCGATCCCCGTGTCGATCCTGCGGCTGGGCTGCAGTTCCGCGGGGTCGCCGCCGAGGTCGAAGAACCGCGGCCATTCCACCTGCCACTGCGGAGGCAGTTTCCGAAAACCCCCGAAATGTCCGAGGGGATTTTCACCGACCGGCTCGGGGGTGAAGGTGGGCAGCGGCGGAACCGTGGTGTTGAGCCGGTACCCGCCCCGCACCATGGAGTGGCCGAACCGGTAGGCGGCGCCGGAGAACTCGACCGGGATGAACGGCGCGTTGCGCCACCGGAAGAGCCGCAGGTCCGCCTTTTCCACCGGCTCGCCGCCGGGCACCAGCGGCTCCCGCCTGAGGACGGATCCGAACGTCCGCCCGCCGACGACACGGCGCAGGAAGTCGTGCACGACGATCCACTGGTAGTGGTGGCGCACCGTCCGCTGCGCGGCGTCGAAGGGCGTCTCGCCGGCCCGCGGCGCGGCCTTCGGGAACTCGTGCAGCCGCTCCAGGACCTTGTTGTGGAACAGCATCATCGTCAGGTGGATCTGGCTCACGAAGACGTTCTCGTCGTTGCGCGGGTCCCCGATGATCGCGGTCTCCCACGGGTTGCGCGGCAGGTCCCGTTCGCCGTCGTGCCCGCCGACGAGGAACGCGCCGGTCCCCCTCCGGTCGTAGAGGTAGGGCTGGTCGTCGGGGCCCCGGCCGTAGAGCGAGTCCAGGTCGAACCGGGGGGAGCGGAAGCTGACCAGCGCGTCGGGGTCGTTCTGCCGGTCCAGGCTCGACTGCGGGTCGAACGTCAGGTCGTGGTCGACGAACTGGCCCAGGTAGGTGTAGCCGGCCGGGATCGCCTCGTTGTCGCCGCCGGGGTCGCCGGACCGCTCCACCATCGTCCGCACCAGCGCCTCGATGAACGCCTCGTCGGGCGTGAACGGCGGCAGCCTCCGGAACATCCGCCCGAACCGGCCCTCGTGCAGCGGGGAGCCGGGTACCGATCCGAGGCCGCGGGGAAGGCCGGCGTGGCCCCGTCCGGGCGGCCCCCCGCGACCGGCCGCGCCGGCCCCCTTCCACCCCGGCCGTTCCGAAACGCCCATCAGCGCCGCCTCTCCTCGTCGCACCGGTCTCGCCCTTTCGGAATTCCCGGAAAGCCGCACGGCCAAGCAAAGGACCGGCATAAATAATTGCGCACTATGCCCGAATTCTTGCGCTTTATAGGGAAGGGATTCCAGAGAAATCACGGAGACGGAGAAGGAGCGCGCTGGGCCTTCGCCGATTGTCCGCTCTCTGCCTAGATTTTGTGCTCCGTACAGGGTGCTGGAGGAACGGGCGGGAACTCTCCTATCGGGTGTTCAACCGGCGATCGCCGGATTTCCGCAAGGTGGGCGACACCGGTAGGAGAGTCCATGTACGAGACCGAGCAGCGGGTGCGTTCCGCCCGGGAGACGACCACGACGGCCGGGGCCACCGCGGCGGCCGGGGTGCCCGCGGCCCCGCGGGCCGGGGAGCGGTACGAGCGGTACGCGGGCGGCAGCCCCGAGCTGGAGCGGCGGATCTTCGAGGAGCTCGCGCGGGACCTCATGCTGGTCCAGCTGAAGATCAGGAAGCGGAGCGGGGCGCGGAGCGTCGACCGGGCGTTCCACGCCAAGGGGCTGCTCGGGGTGGAGAACGCGGCGCTGCGGTTCCGTGCCGACCTTCCGGCGGACCTGCGGGTCGGATTCGCCCGGCCCGGCGCCGAGTACCCGGTCATCGCGCGCTTCTCCAACGCCAGCGGGCTCCGGCAGGCGGACGCCGCGCCCGACCTGCGCGGTGTCGCCCTGCGGATCCAGGTGGGCCAGGAGGAGACGCACGACCTGCTCATGACGAACCACCCCGTCTCCCACGCCGCGAACGCCCGCGAGTTCGTCGCGTTCGCGCAGGCCATGGCGGGCGCCGACACCGCGCTGCGCAAGGGCCTGGGGCTGTACGTCAAGCTGCCGCGGAAGGTCGGCCGGCGCGCCGCCGCACGGATGCGGCGCAACATCAAGGCGGGCACCGGGCGGACGGTGCGCAGCCTCGCGCTGGAGACGTACTGGAGCCGCGGCGCGATGCTGTGGGGCGGGGCCGGGCCGGTGCGCTTCCACCTGCGCCGGGTCCCCGACGCCCCTCAGGGCCCTTCCCCGGCCCTGAACGACCCCGACTACCTCGGCCACGAGATGGCCGCACGGCTGGCCCAGGGGGACGTCGTCTTCGAACTGTGCGTCCAGCGGTACCGGGACGCCGAGCGCACGCCCGTCGAGAACGGCGCGACCGCGTGGAAGGACTCCCCGTCCGTCCCGGTCGCGACGCTGACCATCCCGCGCCAGGACGTCGGGACCGCGGAGGGGCGCGCCGCCGCCCTGCGCGTCGACGGGCTCGCCTTCGACCCGTGGAACACCACCGACGACTTCCGGCCCCTCGGCAACGTCAACCGCGCCCGCAAGGCCGCCTACGAGGCGGGCAGCGCCTACCGCAGGGGTCAGCGCTTCGTCACCCCCGTGCCCAGGCGCAACGCCGTCGCCTCCCGGATCCTGGGCCGGGGGTTCCGCGCCGTCAACCGCGCCGTCCCGTGGCACCGGATGCCCGCCCGGCTGGGCCTGCTCAACCTCATCACCCTCCGGGAAGGGCTGCAGCGCCACGACCTCATCGACACCGAGGTCCGCGAGGCGCCGCCCGAACCCCGCCAGATGCCTCCGGCCATCGACGAGGAGATGCTCGTACGGCGCAGCTTCGACGGCTCCTACAACGACCTCTCCGAGCCGATGATGGGCTCCCTCGGCACGGCCTTCGGCCGCAACATGCCGCCCGTCTACCGGCCGAGCCTGTTCGACGTGCCCAACCCGGTGACCGTCAGCAGGCAGCTGCTGCGCCGGCTGAACTTCCTCCCCGCCCGCACCCTCAACCTGCTGGCCGCCTCATGGGTCCAGTTCCAGGTGCACGACTGGGTCAACCACCGGCGCTACCCGGTGGGCACCAGGAACGTCGAGGTGCCGCTGCCGCACGGCATGACCTGGTCCAACCTGCCGGGCGGGACACCCGAGGGGGTGATGCGCTTCGCCGAGAACCACGGGGTGCGGGCGGCCGAAGGAGAGCCTCCGATCCTGTTCGCCAACACCGCCTCCCACTGGTGGGACGGCTCGGAGGTGTACGGCGGCGACGAGAGCGTCGCCATGTCGCTGCGCGAGCCCGGCGGCGCCGCCGAACTGCGGCTGGAGGACGGGCACCTGCCGCTCGGCCCCGACGGCGTCCCGCTCACCGGCTTCCGGGAGAACTGGTGGCTGGGCGTCAGCCTCATGCACACGCTCTTCGCCCGCGAGCACAACACGGTGTGCGAGGCGCTGCGCACCGCGTACCCGCGCATGCAGGAGGAGCAGATCTACCACACGGCGCGGCTCGTCGTCTCCGCGCTCATCGCCAAGATCCACACACTGGAGTGGACGCCGGCGATCCTCGCCACCGACACGATCGCCGCCGGCATGCGCGCCAACTGGTCGGGGCCGCCGCGCGACTGGGCGACGCGGCTGGGCCTGTGGCTGGCCGACGCGCACGCGCTCACCGGCATCCCCGGGACGGCGCCCGACCACCACGGCGTGCCGTACTCCCTCACCGAGGAGTTCGTCGCCGTCTACCGGATGCACCCGCTGATCCCCGACGACTACGAGTTCGCCGACCACCGCACCGGCCGCTCCCTGGGGAGCCTGGGCCTGGAGGGCATCCTGGGCACGGCGGCCGAGGACGTGCTGCGCCGGACGGGCCTGTCCAGCGCGCTCTACTCGTTCGGCATCGCCCACCCCGGCGCGATCGCCCTGCACAACTACCCGAGGACGCTCCAGCGGCTGGAGCGGGAGGGCGAGATCATCGACCTGTCGGTGGTCGACCTCGTGCGCGACCGGCGGCGCGGCGTCCCGCGCTACAACGACTTCCGCTCCGGGCTGCGCAAGCCGCGCGTCCGCCGGTTCGAGGAGATCTCCGCCGACCCGGACACCGCGGCGCGGCTCAAGGACGTCTACCGCAGCGTCGACGAGGTCGACACGATGGTCGGCCTGTTCGCCGAGACCCCGCCGGAGGGGTTCGGCTTCAGCGACACCGCCTTCCGGGTGTTCCTCCTCATGGCCACCCGGCGGCTGCAGAGCGACCGGTTCCTGACCGTCGACTTCCGCCCCGAGATCTACACGCCGCTCGGCATGGACTGGATCGCCCGCAACGGCATGAACGACGTCCTGCTGCGGCACTGCCCGGACCTCGCGGCCTTCCTGCCCAGGGAGGCGAGCGCCTTCGCGCCGTGGCGCCCCGCCCTGCCCGAGGAGCCTCCGCCCGGCGTCCTCGGACTCGCCTGAACCCGGGAGAGAGCATGCGGATCTACGAGGCCGTCGTCCGGGTACTGGAGGACGTCGGGGTGGAGGCGGCTTTCGGCGGGGCGGGCGAGGGCATCACCGGCCTGATGATGGCGCTGAAGCGCTCCGAACGGATCCGCACGGTCATCACCCGCAACGAGCAGGCCGCCTCCTTCATGGCCTGCGGGTACGCGATGTACAGCGGGAAGCCGGGATTCTGCTTCGCCTCCGCCGGTCCGGGCGCGTTCAACCTCTTCTCCGGGCTGGCGACGGCGCTGGCCGGGTGCTATCCCGTCCTGGCCGTCTCGGGGTACGCCGACCGCAGGTTCCGGGGCTGGGGGGCGCTCAACGAGACGTCGGGGCTGAGCGGGACGCCGGACTCCCGGACGATGTTCGCGGCCACCACCAAGGCGTCCTTCGTCATCGACGACCCGGGCGAGGTCTTCGACGTGCTGGAGGAGGCCGTCAACCTGGCCTTCGCGGGGCGGCCGGGGCCGGTGCACGTCCACGTCCCCCGGGACCTCGACGACCGGAGCGTGAAGGTGCGCGGCATCCGGCCCGTCCGGCTCGCGGTCGCGCCCGTCCTGCCCGATCCCGCGCGGGTCGAGGAGATCGCGGAGGTGCTGGCGCAGGCCGTCGCCGGGCGAAGGCGCGTGGTGGTGCTCGCCGGTTTCGGCGCCGTGCTCAGCGGCGCCGGGCCGGAGATCGAGCGGCTGATCGAGCGGTTCGGGTTCCCGCTGCTGACCACGCTCGACGGCAAGGGCGTCGTCTCGGAGCGGCACCCGCTGGCGGCGGGCGTCTTCGCCGACAGCGGCCACGCCTCGGCGTGGCGGGAGTTCCGGGAGGCGGACGTGGTGCTGTGCGTGGGCAACTCCCTCGGCCAGCACGCCACGTTCGACTACCGCGAGGACCTCTTCGACGGCAAGGTGCTCGTGCACGTCAACATCTCCGAGGCCGAGTTCCACAAGGCGTACAAGCCCGACTACACACTCCTGTCGGACGCGCGCCCGGCGGTGGCGGCGATCGCCGGCGCGCTGGAGCGCAGGGCGGGCGGTGCGCCGCCCGCCGAGGCGCGCGTCCGCGGCCGGGAGGTCCGGCCCATCGTCCACCTCACCGGCAAGATCCATCCGGGTGAGCTCGCCCGGGAGATCGGCGGGATGCTGCCGCCCCGCGCCGTCCTGCTGGCCGACTCCGGCGCGCACGCCTCATGGCTGGGCTACCACGTGGAGCTCCGGGACGGCCAGCGCTTCCGCAAGCACGACGCGTTCGGCGCGATGGCCGCGCACGTCAACGGCGCCATCGGCGTCAAGCTCGCCCACCCCGACCGCACGGTCGTCGTCGGCTGCGGCGACGGCTGCTACACGATGGGCGGCTTCGAGCTGATGACCGCCGTGGAGCACGAGATCCCCGTCATCTGGGTCGTCTTCAACGACCACGAGTACAAGCTCGTCAAGCTCGCCCAGCTCTTCGAGCACCAGGAGACGGCCTTCGTCGACTTCCAGAACCCCGACTTCGCCGCCTACGCCCGCGCCTGCGGCGCCGAGGCGCACACCGCCGAGACCATCGAGGACTTCAGGTCGGCCTTCCGCACGGCCCTGGACTCGGGACGTCCCACGCTCATCGACGCCCACGTCTCCCGCTGCCCCGCTCCGCACTACAGCCCTTCGCCCAAGGGCCTCATCGCCGGGCTCACCGAGACGTTCGAGTCGCGCCTCCACACCTGACCCGCACCCGTCGGGCGCGGGTCAGGCGGCGGTGTGGCGGGCGGCGTGGAAGAGGTGGCGGTAGGCGCGGCGGAGGGCGTCCAGGTCCTCGACCGGCTCGGGGAAGGAGAAGCGCAGGTCGAAGGGGGCGGGGCCGCCGGGCGCCGAGCAGCGCACCCGCAGGCCGAAGCGGTCCAGGCCGACGGCGCGCACGTCCGGCACCGGGGTGACGTCGCCGAAGCGGCGGCCGAACAGCGCCCGCAGCTCGTCGCGGTGGTGGGCGTCGAGGTGGGAGACCAGGGAGGGCTCCACCGCGGCGAACGGGTCGGGGACGGCCTCGGCGTAGTCCTCGGGCTCGATGACGCAGTCGCCCCACAGGTCCTGCAGGTGCACCTCGGCGATCTCCAGGGAGAGGATCGTCCACTCCGGCTCCTCGCCGGGGCGGGGGATGCGCACCCCGATGTCGAGCAGGTCGGAGCGGGGGTGCAGCCGCGAGATCCGCACGGCCGCCTCGCGCCGCGACTCCAGCGGCACCTCGGTCACCCAGCCGTGCAGCCAGGCCGTGCCGCGCACCCGGTCGGCCAGCGGCACCGGCGCCAGGTCGGTGATCTGCAGCGTGACGGGCAGGTCCGCGGCGTGCGCCAGGCTCTGCACCACCGGGGAGGCGGTCGGCATGAGCAGCAGCGGCGTGCCGCCGGGGCCTGCGACGTGCGCGGTGACGATCTCCTCGGGGAGCTCCAGGGCGGTCAGCGAACCGCCGGCGACGCCGTAGGCGAGGGTGCGAGCCCGCTCGGCGGGTCCAGGTCTGCAGATCACCGGTGGTCCTCCTGTGACGGGACGGGTGACGGGACGGGGCGGACGGAAGGCCGTTGTTTAGGTTAGGCTAGCCTTACTTAGGCATACCTAATCACGAAGGAGCACCATGAACAACCCCCGGCCGAAGGCGAAACTCTCGCGCGCCCTGGGCATCCCGCTCACCCCCAAGTGCGTGAAGTACTTCGAAGCCCGGCCCTACCCGCCGGGCGTGCACGGCCGGGGCCGCAAGAAGGACTCCCCCTACAAGGCGCAGCTGCTGGAGAAGCAGCGCCTGCGCGCGCAGTACAACATCCGCGAGGCCCAGCTCCGGCTCGCCTTCGACCGGGCGCGCAAGGTGGACGGCAAGACCGGCGAGGCGCTGATCGTCGACCTGGAGCGGCGGCTGGACGCCCTGGTGCTGCGCGCCGGCTTCGCCCGCACCATCTACCAGGCCCGCCAGTTCGTCGTGCACCGCCACATCCTGGTGAACGGCCGCCGCGTCGACCGCCCGTCCTACCGGCTGCGCCCGGGCGACTTCATCACCGTCGCCGAGAAGAGCCGCGCGATGGTCCCCTTCCAGACCGCGGCCCAGGGCGGCTACGCGCCCGCCGTCCCGGCCCCCTACCTGGACGTGCGCGCCGACGCCCTGCTCGCCCGGCTGGAGCGGCTCCCCCTGCGCCGGGAGATCCCGGTCGTCTGCGACGAGCAGCAGGTCGTGGAGTTCTACAGCCGCTGACCGCGGCCGCTCACCGCGGCCGCTCACCGCATGGCCGATTCATGACCGGTCGTTCATATGCTTATGTGATTACCGTGCAGTATGAAGACGACCGGACGGTGGCGGGACGTTACCGGCTCCTGACCCCGCTGGGCGAGGGCAGCATGGGCGTGGCCTGGCGCGCCCATGACGAGCACATGCGCCGCGACGTGGCGCTCAAGCGGCTCCGCCTCCCCGCCTCGGGAACCGGGCAGCACGAGGTGCTGGTCGCCCGGATGGAGCGCGAGGCCCGCGCCGCCGGGCGGCTTCGCCATCCCCACATCATCACGGTCTACGACCAGTTCCGGGACGAGGAGGACCTCCCCTGGATCGTGATGGACCTGGTGCCCGGCCCCTCGCTGGCCGGGCTGCTGGAGTCCGCCGGGCCCGTCTCCCCCGAGGAGGCGGGCCGCATCGGCGCCCACGTGGCCGAGGCCCTGGCCGCCGCGCACGCCGAGGGCGTGGTCCACCGCGACATCAAGCCCGGCAACATCCTGCTGGAGGAGGGCCGGTCGATCCTCACCGACTTCGGCATCGCCTCCCTCGACGACGCCTCCACCGCGCTGACCGCCACCGGCACGATCGTGGGCACCCCCGCCTACCTGGCGCCCGAGCAGATCCGCGGCGAGAGCGCCACCCCCGCCTCCGACGTGTGGTCGCTGGGCGCCACCCTCTACACCGCGGTGGAGGGCCGCACGCCCTTCCAGGGGCCCAACACCGCCGCCCTGCTCTTCGCCATCAGCCAGGCCGAGCACGAGCCGCCCCGCAACGCCGGGCCGCTGACCCCCGTCCTGCGGGCGCTGATGAACCCGGTCCCGGCCGACCGGCCCACCGCCGCGGAGGCGGCGGTGCTGCTGCGGGAGGCGGCCGGGGACACCCCGGTGGTCCCGGCCCCCCGCGCCGCCGCCTCGGCGCTCCCCGTCCCCTCGACCATGGCCCTGTCGACGTCGCCGCTCCAGGCCACCACCTCCCCCACCGTCGACTGCGTCCTCCTCCCCGAGCCCTGCGGCCCGCCGCTGGAGGGCCACGCCGGGACGATCCGGGCGGTGGCGTTCAGCCCCGACGGGCGCCTGCTGGCCAGCGGCGACGGCGACGGCACGATGTGGTTGTGGGACCTGGAGCGCCGCGCCCCGGCCGCGCCGCCGGTCCCCGGCCACGCCACCATGGTCGACGCGGTCGCCTTCAGCCCCGACGGGCGGCTGCTGGCCAGCAGCGGCGACCACGCGGTGCGCCTGTGGGACGCCGAGACCCTCGCCCCCGCCCGCGAGCCGCTGCGGGGCCACACCCACGCGGTGCGCTCCGTGGCGTTCAGCCCCGACGGCCTGCTGCTGGCCAGCGGCGGCACCGACGGGACGGTCCGCGTGTGGGACCTCGACAGCCCCGCCCCCGTCTCGGTGTTCGACCACTCCGGCTGGGTGCTGTCGGTGGCGTTCAGCCCCGACGGGCGGCTGCTGGCGGGCAGCAGCAGCGAAGGCGTCATCCGGTTGTGGGACATGACCGCCCACGCTCCCTTCGGCCTCCCCGTCCAGGACCACCGGGGCTCGGTCGCCTGCGTGGCGTTCAGCCCGGACGGGCGGCTGCTGGCCGGGTGCGGCGGCGACGGCACCGTCCGGCTCTGGGACGCCGCCACGCTCTCCCCCGTCGGCTCCCCCCTGCGCGAGCACGAGGGCTGGGTGCTGTCCCTGGCGTTCAGCCCCGACGGGCGGCTGCTGGCCGGCGGCGGCGAGGACGGCACCGTCCGGCTGTGGGACACCGCCTCCCACACCCCGGTGAGCCACCCCCTGACCACCGACTCCGGCTCGGTCGAGGCGCTGGCGTTCAGCCCCGACGGGCGGCTGCTGGCCACCGGCGGCAGCGACCAGGAGCTCCTGCTGTGGCGCCTGGACTGAGCCCGCTCAGCCCAGCGAGGGCAGCTCCTTGCGCCCCCGCGCCTCCAGCAGGGTCAGCGCCTGGCGCAGCTCGGCGCGCTGCCGGTCGCTGAGCGGCCCGGAGAAGAACTCCCGCAGCACCTCGCCGTGCACCAGCAGCGCCCGCTCCAGGGTCTCGCGCCCCCGCTCGGTGAGCGAGGCGTGCTGGACCCTGCGGTCGGTCGGCGAGGTGGCGCGCACCACCAGGCCCGCCTGCTCCATCCGGTTGATCAGGCGGGTCATGCCGCCGCTGGTCAGGATCATCTCCTGCGCCAGGTGGCTCATCGAGCGGCACCCGTCCTGGAGCCGCAGCATCACCTCGAACATCACGTGGGTGATGCCGGTGCGCCGCTCCAGCGCCCGGCCCATGATGCGCTCCAGCCGTGTCGTCGCGCTCAGCAGCAGCCCGAAGTCCCGGGTCGGCTCCTGGTCCGCAATGCCCTCCGCGTCGGCGTCCACCGCGGTCCCACTTTCTGTCCGGCCGGGAGCCGTCCTGCGAAGGCCCCCGGACACGAAGGTAGCCGGGGGTCCGGACGGACGGAGCCGAAAACCGTCAGTTCTTCTCACCCTTCTCGCCGTCCTTCTCCGCCGGTGAGGAGGTCGGTCCGGCGCTCGGGACGGAGGTGACGGACGTGGTCGACGCGGTGCTCTCGGAGCCCGCCGGGACCATGGAGCTGATCATCCATGTGCCGTCGCGCTTGATCAGGCCGAGCGTCAGATGGCTCTTGCCGATCGTCTGCGGCTCCTGCAGGGCGCTGGACTCGCCGCGGAGGTCGAAGACCAGGACGGCGCTGGCCAGGCTCCCGTCGACGGAACCGACGTAGACGGCGTAGGTGGTGGACCTCAGCCTGGTCTTCTGCGACTGGAACTGCTCGCGGAGGGCGTCGAGGTCCACCTTCTTGCGCTCCGCGAGGGCGTCGCCGGTGAGGTAGGTCAGCGCCTTCTCATTGGCGCTCTCGACGTCTTCATAGGAGTAGGTGGCCATCACCTCGCCGAAGGCGCTGACGCGGGCGACGATCTCCTCGCGCTCCGCGGCGGCGGAGGCGGCCGACCGCCACTGGAACAGGGCGAACCCGGCGAGCAGCGCCAGGACGACGACACCGGCCGTCAGCAGCGCGGTGGTCCGGCCGCCCGCCCCCGAGGGGAGCGCCGGAAGCCTCCGAGCGCGCGAGGGCCTCTCCGCCGCGGCGGGTTCCTCCTCCGGTTTCCCGGCCGCGCCGGGCCGCTCGGGCCGCTCGACTTTCTCGGTGGCCGCGGCCTCGTCTTTCTCGGTGGCCGCAATCTCGGCGGGCTCGGCGGCGTCGGCCTCGGCCAGGACGGCGTCGACGGTCGCCTCGTCGAGCTCCTCGTCGTCGAGGAACTCGATCACCCGGACGCGGCGGACGGGCTTCCTGCCCGGACCGGTGGTCGTGCTCACTTCTGTTCTCCTCGGGGTGTTCACCGGCGACGGCGCCGCGCGCGGGCCAGGGCGGGGACGGAACGTACGGCGACTCTCACCAGCACCGCCAGCGCCAGAAGCGGCGGAAGGTAGATCAACCAGGCGGGGGGCCCGCCGGCCTCCCGTGCGGCGGCGGGGCGCGCCGCGACCGTGCCCACCGGTTCCGCGGAGGCGGAGGGTGCCGCCGCCGGCGTCTCGGCCGCCCGGCCGCCGTCCCTCCGGCGGTCCGCGACGGGCTCCGCCTTGCGGAACGGGTCGGCGCCGTTGCCGCAGGCCGGGATGCCGGGCACGGCGGGCTGCGCCATCGGCGTGCGGAAGTCCTCGGGCGCCTCGCCCGCGGTGGAGATGATCGCCGCCAGGTTGATCGCCTGCTGGTCCCCGACGCCGGTGGGCTGGATGAGGTCGTCGAGCGCGACGACCAGCTCGTCGGCCATGCCGAGGGTGCGCTCCAGGTCCCGCAGGTTGCGCTGGGTGCCCAGCGGGCTCAGGGTCCCGCCGGCGAGCGCGTCGAGGGCGCAGCCCACGGAGTCCTCGGTCCGCCCGACGAGCTCGGTGAGCCGGGTGGTGAACCCGGGCGCCCGCCGGTTCAGCTCCTTGATCTCGGCGTGCAGGTCCGCCAGCGGCCCCAGGATCGCCGCGGTGTCGTCGATGCCGTTGCCCAGCGCGTCCTTGTGCCCGGCCAGGGAGCGGGTGAGCCGCGAGAGGTCCTTGGTCAGCCCGTCGATCAGCTCGGTCCGCTCCGCGAAGGTCGCGGTCAGCTCGTCGCCGCCGTCGATGATCTGGCGCAGCGAGCCCTCGCGGCCCTCCAGGCCCTTGGCCAGCTCGCTCCACAGCAGCCGCGTGGCCTTCGGGTCGACCGCCTCGATCCCGTCGACGACCTTGGCGAACAGGTCTCCGTAGGAGACGGGGACGGAGGTGTGCTCCTTGGGGATCACCCCGCCCTGCCGCATCGGCTCGGACAGGTCGGCGCCCGGCAGGGGCGACAGGTCCACGTACGGCTCGCCGACCGCCGACTTGCGCCCCGCCGCCGCCTTGAGGGCCGCCGGGAGCCGCACCCCGCGGTCGATGGCCAGCTCGGTCACCACCTGGTGCCCGGCGTCGTCCAGCCGTATCGACTTGATCTTCCCGACGCCGACGCCGAGGTAGGCGACCTCGAAGCCCTCGTGCAGCCCCGGCGAGGAGGCGAACTCCGCGCGGATCGTGTACGGCCGGTCGACGACCTCCAGGCGCACGACGTTCTGCAGCGCCCAGACCGCCATCACGACCGACAGGACCGCGAAGACCGCCACGTTGAACAGGACGCGCCCGCCGTTCACCGCCCGCCTCCCTGGATGATCTGGTCGAGGAACGGGAAGACGGGGCTGGCCGGGTCGTCCTTGGAGGCGTCGTTGTGGAAGCCGCCGCGGATCGCGCCGAACAGCAGCAGCTGCCCGTCGTAGACCACGCGCGGGATGACGGCCTGGAAGTCGACGAGGCTCGCCACCAGCCGGTCCATCTGCTCCCTGCTGGAGCCGATCGTCTCCAGGGTCGGGTCCAGGCGCTCGATCAGCGTGCGCATCTTCTCGGCGCGTCCGACGAAGACCCTGTCGTTGAGCTCCTCGGCGGCGGCCGTCAGCCGGTCGACCGTGTCGATGATCTTTTCCTTGTTGTCCTCGACCAGGCCGATGGTCTCCTCGATGTCCCCGGAGGCGAACGTGCCTTCGTGCTTCTCCAGCATCCGCCCGAGCTTGGCGAGCTGGTCGATGGCGTCGCCGAGGTCCTCGCGCTGGTCGGTGAAGAGCGCCATCAGGTCGCCCGACTGGGCCACCATGTCGTTGAGCTTGGCGCCCTGCCCGTCCAGCGCCGTCGCGCCCTCGTTGACCAGGGTCGCGATGTCGTCGCCGCTGATCGCCTTCAGGATCTCGCCCGCGCTGTCGGCCACCCGCTCGAACTGCGGCGCGACGCTGGTGTGCTCGATCCGCGCGCCGTCCTGGAGGTAGGGGCCGCGGGTCAGGGCGCCGCCCTCGGGCAGCGTCAGCTTCACGAAGTTCTCGCCCAGCAGCGAGGTCTGCGCGACCTCCGCCGACGTCCCCGCCGGGATCCTGTACTCGTCCTCGACGGAGATGGTCACCTCGGACTCGTAGCCGACCAGCCTCACCCCGGTGACGCTGCCGATCCGGATGTCGCTCATCTGCACGCTGTGCCCGGCGACGAGGTTCTGCGAGTCGCTGAAGCGGGCGACCAGCGTCAGCTCGCCGGTGGGCGCGCCGAGCGTGGAGGGGGCGCACGCGCCGGAGGCCCCGGCGACGACCGCCAGCGCCAGGGGCGGGAGCAGCCTTCTCATCTCTAGTCCTCCCACTTGCAGTTGGCGAACACGGGCTGGGGCAGGATGCAGGCGTCCCCGTCCGAGACGCCGAGCTGGCGCACCAGGTTGCGCAGCGCCGGGTCGAGCGCGACCTTCAGCGTGGCGGTGTGGCTCTTGGGGTCCCAGGTCTCCAGCAGCGCCTCGGCGACCTTCGGCAGCGAGGTGATGAGCTGCTCCAACTGACCGCTGTTGCCCTTGAGCACCAGCGTCACCTGGGTGAGGACGCGCATGTCGTCGGCTAGGGTGCCCTCGTACTTCTGCAGCAGGACGTCGCCGCTGCGCACCAGCCTCACCAGCGACTTCACCAGCCTCTCGATCGCCGAGCGCTCCTGGGCGAACACGGAGGTCGCGGTGGACAACTGCTCGATCATGTCGCCGAGCGCGTCCTCCCTTCCCTCCACCACGTCCGACAGGACCGAGAGGTTCTCGGCCAGCTCGGCCAGCGAGTCGGCCTGCCCGCCGAGGGTCTCGGTGAGCCGCCCGCTCTCCTGCAGCACCTGGTTGAAGACCTCCCCGTTGCCCTCGAAGGACTCCGCGGCCTTGCGGGTGACCTTCCTGGCCTGCGTCGGGTCGATGGCGTCGAGCACCTCGGTGAAGGCCGCGAGCGCCTCGTCGGTCTCGATCGGCAGGGTGGTGTCCTTCTGCTCGATGACGTGCCGGGCCGGCGCCTTGGGCCCGCCGGTGTAGGCAGGGTAGAGCACCAGGTTGCGCTCGCCGACGAGGTTGAGCGGCACGATCGACGCCTTGACCTCGGCGGGCAGCGGGACGTCTCCGTCCACGCTCGCCTCGACCCTGATCCGGTCGGCCTGGATCTCCACCTTCTCCACGGTGCCGACGTCGATGCCCATCACCTTGACGTGCGAGCCCTCGTAGAAGCTGGTGGTGCGGTCGAAGTAGACGGTCAGGCGGGTGCGGCCGGTGTCGTCCAGGGCCGAGCAGCCGGTCGCGGAGAGCAGCGCCGCCGCCAGGCCGAGGGCGGCGAGCCTCGTTCGGGGGGTCACGGCCGCGCCTCCGGGGGAAGGATCGTCTTGGTGTTCTGGAGCACGCCCAGGCCCGTCGCGATGAAGGCCAGGTTGCCGGTGTCGCCGGCCGCGGCCACGTTCTCGAAGGTGGGGCCGAGCAGCGCCAGGGTGGTGTTCAGGTCGCCGATGTCCGGCTCCAGCCGCTGGGTGATGGTGTGCAGGTTGGCCAGGAGGTCGTCGAGTTCCTTGCCGCGCCTGTCCACCACGTTCGCCAGCGCGGAGACGGTCCTGCTGTTGCCGCCCAGCGAGTCGGCCAGCTCGTCGCGGTGCTCGGAGAGCGTGCCCAGCAGGGTGCGCGACGCCTCGATGAGGCGGGTGAGGTCGGCGTTCTTCCGCGCCAGCGTCCCCGTGAGCTGGTTGGCGTTGGAGATGAGCCGCTGGAACTGCGGGCTCTTCTCGTTCAGCGCCGCGTTCAGCGTGCTGATGTTGGTGAGCAGCCTGTTGAGGTTCTTCTGCGACGGGAGCGTCAGCTTCTCCGTCTCGTTCAGGACCTTGGTGAGCGCCGCCATGTCGAGTGTGCCGAGGTCGCCCGTCGACTTGTTCACGGCGTCCACGACCGTGTACGGGGTGCCGGTGCGCTCCTTGGGGATGCGCCGCTTCGCCTCGGACAGCTCGTCCAGGTAGGGCTTCTGCACCGGGCCGGTGAGCTTGATGTACCGGCCGCCGAGCAGATTGGACATCTGCACGTCCGCGCGTGTGCGCGGACCGAGCTCGATGCCCTCGTCGACCCGGAAGGTGACCACGACGTGGCCCTTGTGGAAGTCCGGCTCGATCGCGGTGACCGAGCCGACCTTCACGCCGGCCAGGCGCACGTCGTCCCGTTCCCGGATGCCGCCGGTCTCGCCGAACACGGCGGTCACGTGGTAGCCGCCGCGGAACAGGCCGAGCTGCCCGTACAGGAAGGCGAAGGCGAGCAGGACGCCCAGGACCGCCAGGGAGGCGACGGCCACGAGCCGCCGGTCGCGGTCGCGCAGGGAGCCGAGCCTGGGGCGCCGCCCGCGCACGGCCGTGACGCGGGAGAAGGTCTTCTTCATCACCGTCCTCCCTGTCCCGACAGCCGGCCGAGCAGGCTCCGCAGGGAGGCCGCGCCGTCGCGCCGCTCCTGGTCGGTCGTCTTGTTCTCGGGCCCGGGCAGCCGCATCGGGGTCGGGCAGGAGCCCTGGACGACGTTGATGCACATGGCGTTGACCCGCAGGTAGTGGCCGCCGTTCGCGACGCTGAACAGGGAGCGCAGCGCGGGAGGCAGTCCCTGGAGGACCTGCTCCAGCCGGTCGGCGTTGTCCGCCGTGCCCTGCGCGATCCGGTCGAGGTTGGTGATCGCGCGCTCCAGCTCCCGCTGGTTGCCGCTGATCACCCGGTCCAGGGTCCGGCTGACCTGGGCGAGCTCGCCGCCGGCCGAGCCCAGCAGCTCGGTGTTGCCGGCGAACGCCTCGCTGATGGCCACCAGGTCGCCGATGACCTGGTCGATCTGCCGGTCCCGGCGGACCGCGACGTCCGTCAGGCCGGAGTAGCTGTCCAGGATCGAGGTCAGCTGCTCCTTGCGGTCGGCGAAGGTCCGCACGACCTGCTGCAGGCCCACCGTCATCGCGTTGATGTCCTCGGTGTTGCCCTCCAGCATCTCCGCGACCGCCTGGAGGATCTTGTTGAGCTGCTCGGGATCGAGGTTGCGGGTGAGCGGGCCGAGGGTGTCGACGATCTCGCCGAGGTCGACCACCGCCTTGGTGGCGCGGATCCGCGAGCGGTGCTCCAGCCACCGGCCGCTCCGGGTGTCGCCCGGCATCAGGTAGATCATCCGCTGCCCCATGAGGTTGCGCCAGCGGATCTCGGCGGTGCTGTCGGCGGGCAGCTTCACGCCGCGGTCGACCATCATGGTGACCTCGGCCCTGCCGCGGACGACCTTCACCCCGGTGACCTTGCCGACGGGCGCGCCCGAGACCTTGACCAGGTCGTTGGCGAGCAGCCCTCCGACGTCGTCGAAGCTCGCGCGCAGCTCGTAGCGCTCGTTGAAGCTCGATCCGAGGATCAGCGAGCCGATGGAGAAGGTCAGCAGGGAGCTGACCACCACGAAGATGCTCACCTTGACCAGGGCCGCGGGAGTCGGCCCGTAGCGCCCGATGGTGCCCCGGGCCATCAGCCGTTCCCCTTCCGCTTCTTCTTGTCCTTCTCGCCCTTCGCGGGCTTCGGGTCGTCCTTGTCGGTGTAGGTCCACTCCGGCGGGCACAGGTCCGGAAGCTCGTCGCACAGGTTGAGCGAGACGTAGAGGTTGGTGTTGCCCAGCAGGGTGCCCTCGGGACCCGGGATCTGCATGATCGAGGCCAGCCCGCCGAAGAAGCCGTCGAGCCCGTTGATCAGCCCCACCAGCTCCTTCTGGCGCGAGTGGAGGCTGTCGTTGAACAGCGCGCCCTTGTCGATCAGCAGGGCGAGGTCGTCGCCGTTGTCCTTCAGCGTGCCGGAGAGCGCGTCGGCCAGGACCGAGGCGTTCTCCAGCGTCCGCTCGAAGTCCTCCGGGTCCTCGGTGAGGGTCCGGTTGAGGGTCGTGGCGTCCTTCAGCAGCTCGTCGATGGTCTCGGTGCGGCTGCCGAAGACGTCGGCCAGGTCCGCGGCGTCCTCCAGCGCCCGCGACGTGCTCCTGCGGTCGCGGTGCAGGACGTCGAGCACCTTCTGGGCGTTGTCGGTGGTCCGGCGCAGCTTCTGCCCGTTGCCGCGCAGCGCCTCGGCCAGGGTGTGCACCACCGTGGAGACGTCGTCGGGGTCGATCGCCTCGGCCAGCTCGGCGATGGGGCGCCCGGTGTCGGCGAGCTCGGCCGGGCCGGTGGTCCGGGTGATGGTCGCGTCCGACTCCAGGAAGGGCCCGACGCCCTCCCCCGAGCCGAGGTCGAGGGTGACGTCCTTGGGCCCGAAGACCGAGACCGCCTCGATCCCGGCCGCGACCGTGGCGGGCACCCGGATGTCCTCGTCGACCCGCAGCCGCACCCGGGCGCGGCCCCGGCCGTCGAGGTCGACCGAGACGACGGCGCCCACGGTCATGCCGCGGACCTTCACCCGCGAGCGGTCGTCCAGGCCCTGTCCGGCCCGGTCGAAGGTGGCGGTGAAGTAGCGCGACGGCGGGTCGGACGGCAGGGCCGCCACCACCGCGCCCGCGGCGCCCGCCGCGGCGATCCCGCAGCCCAGGAGCGCGAACCGCGTCCTGGCCGCCTTGGAGAGGGAGAGATCCGAGCCGCTCATCCGGTGATGCTCACCGTCCCCCCGGTTCCCCAGAAGATGTACGACAGGAGCAGGTTCACCAGCACGATCGCCACCCCGGACTCGCGGATCGCGTTGCCCGCGGCGATGCCCACGCCGACCGGCCCGCCGCTGGCGTAGTAGCCGCGGTAGCAGTGGATGAACATGACGATGAACGCGAAGACGACGACCTTCAGGACGCTGTAGAAGACGTCCTGCGGTGGCAGGTAGATGTGGAAGTAGTAGTCGTAGACGCCCTCGGACATCCCGAAGAACTGCACCGAGATGAACTTCGTGGCGAAGAAGCTGGAGAACAGTGCCAGGAGGTAGAGGGGCACCAGCGCGATGACGGTCGCGGCGATGCGGGTGCAGACCAGGTAGGCGACGGAGTTGATGCCCATCACCTCCAGCGCGTCGATCTCCTCGCTGATGCGCATCGCGCCGATCTCGGCGGTGCAGGCGCTGCCCACCTGGGAGACGAGCGCGATGCCGGTGATGACCGGCCCCATCTCCCGGATGGTGGAGAAGCTGGAGACCAGGCCGGTGAAGGACTCGACGCCGATGCGCTGCAGGGACGGGTAGCCCTGGACGCCGACGAGGGCGCCGGTGAGGAACGACATCGCGAAGATGACGAACACCATGCCGCCGCCGATGAGGACGGCGTTGACACCGATGGTCATGTCGCTCATGTGGCGCACGACGGCCTTGCCGTACTTGCGGCGGATGATCAGGTCGACCACCAGGTGGTACACGACCCGGCCCAGGAAGACGGGCAGATTCGCCGCGTTCGGCAGCCGCTTGACCCGATCCTGGACGGCGACGCCCAGTTTGCGCCCGGGGAGGATGGCAGCCAAGGGGTTCCTCGCAGTTTCAGAACTTGGGGGGGACGAGGACGGTGTAGAGCGTCTCGATGGTGTAGTTCAGGGCGAAGACCAGCAGGGAGGTCGCGACGGTCGCCCGGGTGACCGCCCGTCCCACGCCGGCCGGCCCGTACTCGCAGTTCATGCCCATCATGCAGGCGACGGCCGCGGCGGTGAGGCCGAACATCCACGCCTTGAACAGCGTGACGAGCAGGTCGGAGATCTGCAGCAGGGCGGCCGCGCCGTCGAAGTAGGCGCCGGGGGTGACGCCCTGCTGGACGACGTTGAAGTAGAAGCCGCCCGCCGTGCCCGACAGGATCACCATGGAGCACAGCAGGACGCTCACCACGCTCGCCGCCCACAGCCGGGGGGTGACCAGCCGGTGGGTGGGGTTGATGCCCATGACCTCCAGCGCCGACAGCTCGTCGCGGATGCGCCGCGCGCCCATGTCGGAGGTCATGGCGCTGCCGCCGGAGCCGGCGATGAGCAGGGCCGCGGCCAGCGGCGCGACCTGGCGCACCATGCCCGCCACGACCAGCGCGCCGGTGCTGGACTGGGCGCCGATCTGGCGCGCGATGTCGCCGACCTGCAGCGAGATCGTCGCGCCGAGCGGGATCGCGATGAGCAGCAGGGGCACCGTGGTGACCCTGATCATGAACCAGCACTGCTCGACGAACTCGCCCCACCAGGTGCGCACGTCCCAGGTGCGGCGCATGCCCTCCAGCAGGGTGACGAACAGCTCGCCGGCCTCGTCGAGCAGTCTGCCCGCCTGCCGGAGCGCCAGAGCGGGTGCGCGTTGGAGCAGCAGAGCCATCGCGGTCATCCTTCATCAACAAGAGTGACATGGGCCGCTCCACGCGACATGAGTCACCTTCCGCGGATCAGGGGGGACTCTACTGGCATTCCATCCAAAGAGGGAATACCCGTTTCCAGATTCATCGCTAAATGAATGTCCTTCATGAATTGCCCCGGCCGTGGGATCGGGGTTGGATCGTGACGTGAACCCCACCCTCGCCGCGGCCGACGCCCTCCAGGACGACCTCCGGGACCTCCGCCGCGCCCTCCACGCCGAGCCGGAACTCGGCCTGCACCTGCCCGCCACCCAGGGCAAGGTGCTGGACTCCCTGGCCGGGCTCCCCCTGGAGATCACCACCGGCCATGCCCTCTCCTCCGTCACCGCCGTCCTGCACGGCGGCACGCCGGGCCCCACCGTGCTGCTGCGCGCCGACATGGACGCGCTGCCGCTGGACGAGCACACCGGCGCGGAGTTCCGCTCCCGCCGCACCGGGGTGATGCACGCCTGCGGGCACGACCTGCACACCGCGATGCTGGTCGGCGCGGCGCGGCTGCTCTCCGGGCGCGGCGACCTGCCCGGCAGCGTCGTCTTCATGTTCCAGCCGGGCGAGGAGGGCTACGCCGGGGCGCGGATGATGATCGACGAGGGCGTGCTGGAGGCGACCTGGCAGAAGCCGGTGGCCGCCTACGCCCTGCACGTGTCGTCCTCGCTGCTGCCGTCCGGGATCGTGCTGTGCAAGGGCGGGCCCATCATGGCCGCCGCCGACACCGTCACGGTGACGGTCCGCGGCAAGGGCGGCCACTCCTCCATGCCCCACACCACCCGCGACCCGATCCCCGCCGCGTGCGAGATGGTCACCGCGCTCCAGACGTTCGTCACGCGCTCCTTCGACGTCTTCGACCCCGTCGTCCTGACGGTCGGCAGCTTCCACTCCGGGGACGCGCCGAACGTCATCCCGCACGACGCGATGTTCACCGCGACCGTCCGCTCCTTCTCCCCCGAGTCGCAGCGCAAGGTGCAGGCGGGCCTGCGCCGCGTCGTCGAGGGCGTCGCGGCCGCCCACGACGTGTCGGTGGACGTCGACTACCGCGTCGACTACCCGGTGACCGTCAACGACCACGGCGAGGCAGCGTTCCTCGGCGGCGCCGTCCGCGACCTGCTCGGCGCGCACCGGTACGTGGAGGCGCCGCAGCCGGTGTCGGCGTCGGAGGACTTCTCCTTCGTCCTGGCCGACGTGCCGGGCGCGATGGCGATGCTCGGCGCGTGCCCGCCGGACCGCGACCCGCTGACCGCCGCCGGCAACCACTCCGCCGAGGCCGAATTCGACGACTCGGTGCTGGCCGCGGGCAGCGCGCTGTACGCCGAACTCGCCCTGCGCAGGCTCACCCGCGGGTGATTTTTCCGCTCCGCGGTTTCCGTGGAGCGGCCCCAGGGGGCATTCTTCTTGTCCATGCAGGACTCCCCGTTCCGCCGCTTCCTCACCAGCACGGCGATCGTCCTCGCCGTGATGGTCGGGCTCGGCGCCGCCGTGTGGTACCTCGAGGTCGGCGGAGACGCCGACCCGCCCGCCATCGCCGAGGACGGCGACCTCTCCGCGGGCGAGGCGCTGAGACTGGTGCAGCAGTCGAACCTCAAGCCCCTGGAGCCGGTGGTCGTCGACGCCATCGCCGAGGCGAAGCGCCGCGCGTTCCTCAAGGAGAAGGCCGCCAAGGAGAAGGCGCGGCGCAAGGCCGCCTGGTACAAGAAGCACAAGAAGGAGATCGACGCCAAGCTCGCCGCGGAGAAGCTGGCCAAGATGCCCAACCCGTCGTCCGAGCAGAACAAGGACGCCGGGCGCAAGCTCAACGCCGCCCGCGGCTGGGAGGCGTGCTGGCCCGCCCTGGAGGTCCTGTGGACCAAGGAGAGCAACTGGAACGAGCGCGCCGACAACCCCTGGAGCGACGCCTACGGCATCCCGCAGGCGCTCCCCGGCTCCAAGATGTCCTCGGCGGGCCCGAACTGGGAGACCAACGCCACCACCCAGATGCTGTGGGGCCTGTCCTACATCCAGGCGCGCTACAAGGACCCGTGCGGTGCCTGGTCCTTCTGGCAGCGCAACAACTGGTACTGACCTCTCAGGAGGAGGCGGGCTCCGCCGCCTCCAGCTCGGCCTTGGCCGCCTGGTAGCGCTCGGGGAAGATGTTCTCGGCCAGCGCGATGTCCCCGAAGATCACCCACTCGGGCGCCAGCTCCTTGGAGTACCGCTCGAAGTACAGGAACTGCTTGCTGACCAGGACGAGCTCCTGGGGCGAGTCGACCTGGTACTGCTTGGCCATGTCCATGACCAGGCCGATGGTCTTGCCGAGGCTGATGCCTGCCATGCCGGACTTGAGGATGGGGCCGAAGATCAGCTCCAGCCGCATGGCGATCTCGGCGTCGGTGCCGATGCCCTCGGGGATCATGCCGAGCGCGCGGTAGTGCGGGACCAGCCGGTTGAAGTCGGCGTCGAACATGCCGGTGTAGAACATGTCCTTCAGCAGCTCCCGCCAGGGGCCCTCCACCTTGCCCATGATGCCGAAGTCCAGGTAGCACAGGCGGCCGTCGTCCAGCAGCCAGAGGTTGCCGGCGTGCAGGTCGCCGTGGAAGACGCCGCGCAGCAGCGCCGACTCCACCCAGACCTTGACGCCCCGCCGGAGCATCTCCGCGCCGTCCACCTCGCGCTCGCGGATCACCTCGAACTCGTCCAGCGGAATGCCGTACATGCGCTCCATGCAGATGACCTGGGGACCGCAGTAGTCCCAGTAGATCTCCGGGACGGCGACGTCGTAGTTGTCGTCGAAGTCGTGCAGGTGCGCACGGAAGTCGTGCTGGCGCTGCGCCTCCAGCGCGCTGTTGAGCTCCTGGAAGGTGACCGCGTGCAGGTCCGCGACGGCGGCGGACGGCTTCATCGCCAGGGCGTTCTTGGAGAGCTTCTCCAGCAGCCGGGTGACGGCGTAGGCCACCCGCAGGTCGGTCGCCATGGTGCGGGTGATGTTCGGGCGCTGCACCTTGATCACCGCGTCCCGGCCGTCGGGCAGCACGCAGGCGTGCACCTGGCCGATGGAGGCCGCCGACAGGGGCCGCGCCTCGAAGCTCTTGAAGATCTCCTCGGGCGGCGCGCCGAGGTTCTCGGTGATGACGCGGCGCACCTGGTCGACGCTGATCGGCCTGACCTCGTCCAGGCAGCGCAGGGCGGCGTCCGCCAGCGGCTTGGGGAAGAGGCCCGGCGAGGACGCGATGACCTGGCCGAGCTTGACGAAGGTGGGGCCGAGCCGCTCGAAGGCGTCGATGACCCCGCGCGAGGCCGCGGCCTTCCAGTTCCGCTCGCCCCGCCGCACCAGCCATTTCGCCAGCTGCAGGAGCACCTGGGAGACCAGCACCGCCAGCACCGCCGCCAGACGGCCGGGATCCCGCCAGGTGAGCTTCTTCAGGGGAGGCGATTCGACCCTCAGGTCCGCCGCGGAAGGTCCGTCTGCGTACGGGCCACGAAACGCCATGCATGCCTCCACGGGGTGTAAGAGAAGTCACTGGGAAACTAGCTCATTGCGACAAATTCGGCGATATGTTGCATGTCACTCGGAGCGTTGGCTAGGGTCCGGAGCATGGCAGCCGAGACTCCCGCACCCGGCCTGGTGGCCGCCGCCCGGACCTCCGTCTGGGTGAGCGGGCAGCCCGGTCTCGCCTCAGAGGTCGAACGCTGGGCACGTGCCCGCCGATTCCGCGACGCCGCGCTGGACGAGCGCGCCCGCGCCTGGGCCAGCCCCGGACCCCCCTCGCTGACCCGGCTCGCCCGGCACGCGCTGGTCCTCCCGGCGGGCCAGGCGCTCTGGGCGGTGCGCCGGCTGCCCGGCGCGCTCCTGGACGGCCTGCTGTACCGCGACCCGCCCGAGGAGCTGCTCCGGACGGTCGCCGCGGGCTGGCTCCGCGACCACTTCGAGGCGCTCGGCCCCTCCGGCGCGGAGATCGCCCGGCTGGTGGAGCAGAGCGAGGGGATCGCCCCCGGCTTCCTGGTCGACCGGCTGCGCAAGGAGCCCCTCGTGCCGCAGCCGATCCCCGCCGCGGAGGTGTGGCGGCTGCTGGGCCGCGCCTTCCCCGGCCAGGTGCGGGAGGTCGCCGACGAGCCGTTCACCGTCTCGCTGCTCAGCCAGCTCCACCCCGCGACCCTCTCCGACGGGCGCCGGGTGCTCTTCCGCGTCGCCCGCCCGGGGGTGCGCGACGACCTCCTGCGCGACCTGCGGCTGGCCGCGACCCTGCTGAGCCCCGCGGAGCTGGTCCCCCAGCTGCGGTCCGTCCGCCCGCTGCCGGTGCTGCGCTCCACCGCGCGCCAGGCCATCGAGCACACCGACCTGCGCAACGACGCCCTGAACACCGTCGAACTCGGCATGCTCCTGGAGGAGCGCGGAGTGAAGGGCCTCACACTCCTGCGCCCCTTCCCCGAGTTCGCCTCCGAGCAGGCCCTCGCGTTCGAGTTCCCCGAGGGCGCCGTCCCGCTCGACGAAGGACTCGACCGCGCCGCGGCCAAGGCCGCCCTCCCCGGCCTGCTGACCCTCGTGATCGAGAGCGCGCTGGCCGACGGGGTCTTCCACGCCGACCTGCGGCCCGAGCACCTGCTGGTGCTGCCCGACGGCTCGCTCGCCCTGGCCGGCTGCAGCGCCGTCGGGCGGCTGGGACGCCCGGTGCGGCTGGCCTTCCTCGACTACGTCACCGCCCTGTTCAGCGGCGACTTCGCCGGACAGGTCGACGCGCTGGCGCGGCTGGGCGCGGTGCCGGAGACGGCGGACCGGGCGGTCCGCGACGCGCTGGAGGAGGACCTGCGCGCCGCCCCCGAGCTCACCCCGCTGCGGCTGATGCGCCACGGCGAGGAGGCGGGCCCCGTCCTGCGGGACATCGCGGTGCGGCACGGCCTGCGGATCCCCCCGGAGCTCCTGCAGTGGCTGCGCGCCCTCTTGACCTACCGGGCACTGACTCGGCATCTTGTGTCGGACATGCCCTTCGTCCAGGCGCTGCTGCCCCTGCTGCCCCGCCTGGCCGAGATCAACAGGCGTCTTCGCCAAGACACCGTCGTCTGACACCCCCTCAAGGAGACCCAGTGGCCAAGCACGTGTTCCTGTCCAACGGCTGGCTCGACGCCATCGAGGCACTGCGCCCCGAGTGGCCCGAGCCCCCGGCCGAGGTCAAGGGACTCCTGATCAACCTGGTCATCACCGGCGGCCCCGACGGCGACGTGCAGGTGCACGCCGACTCCGGCATCGTCGAGCGCGGCCTGCACCCCGACGCCGCCACCACCGTGACGGTGCCCTACGCGGTGGCCGAGCGCCTGTACGTGCAGAACGACCCGTCGCTGGTGATGAGCTCGATCATGTCCGGCGAGCTGACCATCGAGGGCGACTCCGCCCAGGTCATGGCGATGATCAACGTCCAGGGCGACCCGACCCCCCAGCAGCTCGCCTTCCAGCAGAAGGTCCAGGCCGTCACCGCCTGAGCCCGCCCTCCCACCCGGGGGGCGACCCCCGGAACGGGCCGGCCGATCCCCGCTTCGCCGCGGTCGCCCCATCCACCCGGGGGGCGACCCCCGGACCCCCGGAACGGGCCGGCCGATCCCCGCTTCGCCGCGGTCGCCCGGCCCGGTGTTCCGGCCCCCGCTTCAGGGAGTGAGGGCCGGGACGAGCAGCTCCTCCAGGAAGCGGCGCAGCGGCGTGCGCGGCGGGGAGACCATCACCGTGACGGCGATGCGGGCCAGCCAGTCGGCGAGGATCTCCGGGTCGCGCTCGGCGATGATCCCGGCCCGCACGCTCAGCGCGATGAGCGGGGCGACCCGGTCGGCGATCTCCCGGAAGAGCTGCGGGATGCCGTCGGCCAGCAGGGCGCCGAGCAGCTCCCGCTCGTCGGTGAGCATCTTGTGCACCACCGGATGGGCCAGCGCCTCCTCCACCACCACGACCAGCAGCTCGATGGCCGCCTGCGGCCCGCTCAGCCCGGCCACCCGGGCCGGCAGCGCGGCGAGGATGCGGTGCAGCTCGCGGGAGACCAGCAGGCGCGTGGCCTGCTCGACGTTGCCGACCTGCCGGTAGACCGTGGTGCGGTTGACGCCCAGCTCCCGCGCGATGTCCTGGACGGACGTGCGGGCGACCCCGTAGCGGCTGAAGCAGCGGGCGGCGGCGTCCAGGTAGGGGTCGAGCGCCGGGGCCGGCCGGGGCGGGAGCCCTCTTCCGCGGCCCGCCTTCACCATGTCCTTCACCGACTCCTCCGCGCCCTCCCATCAGATGCGACAATGCTACAGCTTTGTTGCGCTCCGTCGGGTTGTACGGTGGACGCGAGCTGTGTGTGATCTGTCGCGATCCCCGGGCCCCCGCGGGCGGCCCGCGACTGCAGGAGCACCGATGAACGCCGAAGAACGGCTGGCGGCCTCCCCCCGCTGGCAGCACGCCGTCCCGCCCCGTATCGCCCCCGGCGGACCCGCCGAGCTCGGCCCCCGCACCTGGCTGATGGCCAAGGCGATGGCGCTGGTCGCCGGGACGGACGGGGCGCGCCTGTTCGACCTGCCGGGGCGCGACCCCCGGCTGATGCACCGCTATCTGCGCTTCGCCGCCTCGGTCGTGGTCCTGGGCCGGCTGGAGCGCGCCGACGTCGAGCTCGTCACGCTGCGCACAGCGTGGAACATCGGCGCCTGGTACGAGTTCTTCCACCACCTGCACCTCGCCCGGCTGGGCGGCCTGTCGATCGACTCGGTGGAGCGGGTCGCCGAGGGGCCCCAGTCGCCCGGGTGGAACCCGCGCCAGGCCGCCCTGCTGCGGGCCGTCGACGAGCTGCACGCCCGGCGGGCGGTCAGCGAGCCGACCCTCGCCGAGCTGCGCGGCTTCCTCGACCAGTCGCGGCTGGTGGAGCTGTGCCTGCTGGTCGGCCACTACGAGATGCTCGGCATGTACCTCAAGACCGCCGGGGCCGTGCCCGAGCCGGGCGCCTGGGAGCGCGGGCCGCTCTCCTGGCTGCGCGCCCCCGACGACTCCGACCGGCTCGCCCCGCCCTGGCTCCCGGCGTTCAACAAGCGCCTCACCAACCGCGTCCAGGGACTGTGGGCGCCCTACCTCCCGCCGTACGCGGTCATCGTCCACCGGGGGCGGAGGTCGGGACGGGAGTACCGCACGCCCGTCGTGGCGGTGCGCTCGGGCCGCCTCCTCTTCGTCGCCCTGCCGTACGGCGACCGCACGGACTGGGTGCGCAACCTGCTCGCCGCGGGCAGGGGCGGGGTGGAGCGGCTCGGCCGGCTGCACCGCCTCTCCGGCGCCCGCGTCACCGACGTCCCCACCGCGGGCGAGGCCGTGCCGCCGCACGCCCGCCGCCTGCTGGGCCTGGCGAAGATACTCGTCGCCGAGATCGAGGAGTCCTGATGCCGCACGCCGTCGAGGTCATCGGCCGCCACCCCCGGCTGCTGTGGCCGTGGCTGTCCTTCTGGGTGCCCACCTACCGGCGCGGCGGCCTCGCCCAGGAGGACGTCTCCCTGGTGCTGCGGCGCACCGCCCGCCACACCGACCCGCACGACCGGCAGGAGGGGGAGCCGGAGGACCTCGACGAGCGGCAGCGCCTGCTGCTGGCCGCGGTGGACGAGCTGTGCGCCGACCGGATGATCTCCGACGCCACCTGGCGGGCGCTCTCGGCCTTCTACAGCGACCGGCAGCTGTCCGTCCTGTGCTTCGTCGTCGGCAACCGGGCCACCCTGGCGATGGTCGCGAACACCTTCGAGCGCTGAGGCCCGCGGGGCCTGTTCATCCGGGGGGCGACCCCCGGACCCCCGAGGGAGAACTCGGACGATCCTCGCTTCGCTGCGGTCGCCCGATCATTGACCTGGGGGCGACCCCCAGACCCCCGGAGGGGAACTCGGACGATCCTCGCTTCGCTGCGGTCGCCCGAGTTCTCAGACCTTGGGCTCGAACAGGGGCGCGAGGTTGGCGACGAACGCCCGGATGATCGGGTACTGCTCCTCGGGGGTCCTGCCGCGCAGGCCCAGGACGGGGTCGACCCCGTCGTAGTAGGGGGCCAGGGCCAGGTGCGGCAGCACCAGCATGAGCAGGGCCGTGGCCGCGTCGTCGTCGAGGTCGGGGCGCACGTCGCCGCGTTCGCGCCAGATCGCGCTGAAGGAGGGGATCGTGCGCATGTAGTAGTGGTTGGACGGACCGCGCACCAGCGCGCGCACCGCGTTGTCGATCTCCAGGTTGATCGCGGCGGTCACCCCCCGCTCCAGGGGGTGCTCGGCGAAGTAGTCGGCCCACATGCAGCACACGTCGCCCAGCCAGTGGGTGAAGGACTGCTCGAAGTCGCTGGCCGCGATCCGGCGCTCCATCTCCGCGTGGATGCGGCGCGCGGTCTCCTCCGCCACGTAGGTGAAGAACTCCAGCTTGTCCTCGAAGTACTGGAACAGGGAGCCCTTGGCGATGTCCGCCTCGCGCGCGATGGTGTTGAGGCTGCCGGTCGAGTATCCGTGCGTGCCGAACTCGCGCTGCGCGGCCTCCAGGATCCGCTCGCGCTTGTCCGGATTCAGCCGGAACCAGGTTGACGTAGGCATTTGACCGACATCTTAGTGGGCGGCCGGGCACCGGATGAGATTCTAGAACCGTGCTCTAGAATCCGGGCATGAGCGAACCACCGGCCCCCCGAGCCCGGTCCGGCGCGCAGTGGGCCAGGGCCGACGCCACCCGGCAGGCCCTGCTGAACGCCGCCCGCGAGGTGTTCGCCGAACGCGGCTACGAGGCCGCCGGCATCGCCGAGATCGTCGAGCGGTCGGGGATCAGCGTCGGCAGCCTCTACCACCACTACGGCGGCAAGGCCGGGCTCTACCTGGCGCTGTGGGAGGACCACACCGCCGAACAGGAGCGCCGCGCCACCCGGGCGGTCAAGCGGGCCAGGACCGAGGGGGTCGGGGACCCGATCGCCCTGTTCATCCTGGGCGCCCGCGCGTTCCTGGAGGTCTGCTGGGAGCAGCGGCACACCAGCCGGCTGTTCTCCGGCGGCGAGGGGCCCGCCGGTTTCGGCCTGACGCGCCGCCGCAGGTTCCGCCTGTGGATCCAGCAGAACACCAAGCTCCTGGGCGAGCAGGAGTCCGGCATGCTCGCCCTGATCCTCACCACCGTCATGGGCGAGGCGGGCCGCGAGGTCGCCGTCGCCGAGTCCGACGCCGAGGCCGCCGCCCTCATCGACGAGGTCGCGGCCATCCTCGCCCGCCTCGCCCGCTGACCGCCGGGGCCGCCGGCGGTCAGGGGCCGGAGGTCGAGGATCAGCCCAGGATGTACTCCTCCGGGCGGGCCTTGCGGCTGCCGGCCCAGAACTCGAAGGTGAATCCGGGCCACAGGGTGCGGTTGACGCCCTCGGCGTCCAGGTACCAGGAGTTGCAGCCGCCCTCGTTCCACACGGCCTTGCGCAGCCGCTTCTGCAGGCGCTCGTTGTAGGCGTGCATCGCCTCGGGCCGGGGCTCGATGGTGGTGGACTTCGTCTCCGAGAGCATCCGCAGGCAGCTGAGGATGTGGGCGACCTGCACCTCGATCATGAACACCACCGAGTTGTGGCCCAGGCCCGTGTTGGGGCCCAGCAGCATGAAGAGGTTCGGGAAGTCCGGCAGGGTGGTGCCGTGGTGGGCGACGATGCCCTCGGACCAGGCCTCCTGGATCTTCCGGCCGCCGCGGCCGGTGATCTTCCAGTGGTCCATGGCGTCCACGACCTTGAAGCCGGTGCCGTAGATGATCGCGTCGACCTCGATCTCCTCGCCCGCCTCGGTGACGACGGAGTTCGCCCGGATCTCGGCCACGCCCTCGGTGCGCAGGTCGACGTTGTCGCGGCCCAGCGCCGGGTACCAGTCGTTGGACAGCAGGATGCGCTTGCAGCCGATGGTGTAGTCGGGCGTGACCTTGGCGCGCAGCTCCGGGTCGGGCACCTGCTTCTTGATCTGGCGCATGGCCAGCCACTTCTGCAGCCCCGACAGCCGGGGGTCGACCGCGAAGCCGACGGCCCGCGCCTCCAGCACCCAGTAGACGGCGTTGCGGACGGCGCGCGGCATGCCGGGCAGCCGGTAGGCCGCGGGCATGTCGATGTCGGGCTTGGACTGGATCCAGTTCGGGGTGCGCTGGAAGACCGTGAGCTCGGCCGCCTCCTTGGCGACCTCGGGCACGAACTGGATGGCCGAGGCGCCGGTGCCGATGACCGCGACCCGCTTGCCGCGCAGGTCGTAGGAGTGGTCCCACTGGGCGGAGTGGAAGGCCGCTCCCTCGAAGGACTCCATGCCGGGGATCTCGGGGAGGCTCGGCACGTGCAGCGCGCCCACCCCGGAGACGACGGCGCGGGGCCGCAGCTCCTCGCCCTTCATGGTGGTGACGCTCCAGCGCAGGGCGTCCTCGTCGTATTCGAGGGTGTCGACCTCCACGCCGAAGCGGATGTGCTTCGTGATGCCGTACTTCTCGGCGCAGCGCGCGAGGTAGCGCTGGATCTCCGGCTGGGGGGCGAACAGCCGCGACCAGTCCCTGTTGAGCTCGAAGGAGTAGGAGTACATCGGCGACGGCACGTCGCAGGCGCAGCCCGGGTAGGTGTTCTCCCACCAGGTGCCGCCGAGGTCCTCGGCCTTCTCCAGGATCACGAAGTCGTCATAACCGGCCTTGCGGAGCTGGATGCCCATGCAAAGACCGGCGAAGCCCGCCCCGATGATGACGATCTCGCCCATGAACCGCTCTCCTTATTGGCTCCGCGTCTACTACTGAGGGTAAGTTACTCCGGGTAAGTTACCGATGGTAGAGTATGGCACTGTGACGCCGACCACGCGACCCAGAACCGGACGCAAGCGCATGTCCCGCGCCGAGCGGGAGGCGCAGATGCTCGCCGTGGCCGAGGAGGTGTTCGGCGAGCTGGGCTACCGCGCCGCCTCCATGGAGGAGATCGCCGAGCGCTGCGGGGTGTCCAAGCCGATGCTGTACGAGTACTTCGGCTCCAAGGACGGGCTGCTGCTGGCCTGCCTGGCCAAGGCCCGCGCCGAGCTGTACCGGGTCACCAGCGAGGCGATGGCCCTGGGCGCCGACCCGCTGGACGTCCTGCGGCGCGGCCTGGTCGCCTACTACGCCTTCACCGGCGAGCACAGCCGCTCGCTCGCCCTGCTCATGCACGAGCCCATGGCCCTGCCCGAGGGCGCCATCGGCGCCGTCGAGGACGTGCGCCGCCAGCAGCACGAGCTCATCGCGCCGGTCCTGGCCGCCTGGGCCCCCGCCCTGCCGCCCACCGCCGTCGAGGCGTACACCGAGATCATCATCGGCGCGTGCGAGCGCATCTCCCTGTGGTGCACGCGCCGTCCGGACATCACCCCCGAGCAGGCCGCCCAGTACACCCTGGACTTCTGCTGGTCCGGCCTGAGCGGAACCCTCCAGCCCCCGACCGAAGGAGCCGCGACGTGAAGGACTTCCAGGGCAGGACAGCGGTGGTCACCGGAGCCGCGAGCGGCTTCGGGCGGGTGACGTCGCTGGCCCTGGCCCGGCGCGGCGTGCGCGTCGTCGCCGCCGACCTCGACCTCGACGGGGCCGAGCGGACCGTCCGCCTCGCCAAGGAGCTGGGCGCGGGCGGCGCCGCCTACCGGGTGGACGTCGCCGACGCCGCCGCCATGGAGGAGTTCGCCGAGGCGGTCCGGGAGGCGCACGGCGTGCCGGACCTGGTGATCAACAACGCCGGTATCGCGGTGATGGGGCCGTTCCTGGAGACCACCGCCGCGGACTGGGACGCCATCATCGGGGTGAACCTGGTGGGCGTGGTCAACGGCTCGCGGATCTTCGGGCGGCAGCTGGCCGAGCGCAACCGGGCGCTGCCCAAGGCGCTGCGCACCGGGCACATCGTCAACATCGCCTCGGCCGCCTCCTACCAGCCGGTGCGCTCCCTGCCGTCCTACTGCACCACCAAGGCCGCGGTGCGGATGCTCAGCGAGTGCATGCGCGCCGACCTGGCCCGGGACGGCATCGGGGTGAGCTGCATCTGCCCCGGCTTCAGCGGCACCAACATCGCCAAGAACGCCAGGACGGCATCCGGACTGCCCCCGGAGAGGGCCGCGAGGGCCCACCGGTGGGGCGAGACCGGGCTGCGGCTGCGCAACTACCCGCCGGAGAAGGTCGCCGCCCGCATCATCAAGGCGATCGAGCGCGACGAGGCGGTGGTCTCCATCAACCTGGAAGGCCACCTGTCCCACGTGGTGTCCCGGGTGTCGCCGTCGCTGGGACGGCTCATCGCCCGCCTCCCCGCCCCGTTCTGACCCGCCCCGCTCCGGCGGGGCGGGCTCACTCCCCGGGCAGGATCAGGGCGAGCGCCGCGGCGTAGGCCGGGTCGGGCGCCTCCAGGTCGCGCAGCAGCGTCCGGGCCGGCAGGCCGGGCCTGCCGCGCCAGTCCAGCAGCGCGGCGGGCCGGTCCGCGGGCGAGACGGTGAGGTCGGTCATCTCCACCTTCAGGCCGTCCCCCGTCGCCTTGAGCAGCGCCTCCTTGCGCGTCCAGTAGACGTGCAGGTCGCCCGGCGGCTCCTGCGCGGAGCGCACGTGGGCGTCCAGCTCGTCCATCGGCCGCGCCCGCTCCTCCACGTCCAGCCCCACCGGGACCCGGGAGAAGGCCACTCCGACCCAGTCCCCCGAGTGGCTGACCGACAGGTGCAGGCCCGGATGGCGGGGACGTCCGTGCGGGGCGCCGCAGTCCGGGCAGGTGCGGTCCAGCACGACGCGTCCGGGCGGCACGTCCGTCCGCCGCGCCACCTCCAGCTTGGCGAGGTTGACGCCCAGCGTGAACCGCCTGCGGTCGGCGTCGCGCAGGTAGCGTTCGCGGCGCGCCAGCTCCGTCGCGTCCAGCAGCTCCAGCGCCGCGGCCTCCGCCGAGGTGATGCGCCCCCATCGGACATCGGTTTCGAACCCGAGATCAGGCATGGCCATCAAAATACGGGATAGCGTGATGCCGAAGGTCGGCGCATCGGGGACTGACGCTGGGAGCCCAAGTTGTACGACCTGCCCCCTCCGGGCGGCGCGGAGCCTCTGGCCGCCTCGGATCCGCGCGCCGTGGGCGCCTACACCCTCACCGGCCGGCTCGGCGCGGGCGGGATGGGTGCCGTCTACCTGGGCCGCTCCCCCGAGGGGGCGCCGGTCGCGGTCAAGATGATCCGCGACGAGCTGGGCCTGGACCCCGGCTTCCGCGCCCGCTTCGAGCGGGAGGTCTCCTCGGCCGAGCGGGTCGCCTCGTTCTGCACCGCGGCGGTGCTCGACCACGGCCTGCACGAGGGCCACCCGTACCTCGTCACCGAGTACATCGAGGGGCCGACCCTGCTCGCCCAGGTGCAGGAGCGCGGGCCGCTGTCGGCCGGCACCCTGCAGGGCTTCGCGGTGGGCGTCGCCATGGCGCTGAACGCCATCCACCAGGCGGGGCTGGTGCACCGCGACCTCAAGCCGTCGAACGTGATCCTGTCGGTGTCCGGGCCGCGGGTCATCGACTTCGGGATCGCCCGCGCCCAGGACTCCGCCACCGGCGTCACCCGTACCGGGCAGCTCATCGGCACCCCCGGCTGGATCGCGCCGGAGCAGCTGCTGGCCGACCGCGCCACCACCGCCGTGGACGTCTACACCTGGGGCTGCCTGGTGGCGTTCGCGGCCCGCGGGCGCCACCCCTTCGGCTCCGGGGAGCCGATCGCCATGGCCTCCCGGATGCTGCACGGCGAACCGGAGCTCGACGGAGTGCCCGGGCCGCTGCTGGAGCTGGTGCGCGCCGCGCTGAACAAGGACCCGCTCCAGCGGCCCACCGCGCAGCAGCTGCTGGTGGCGCTGACCGGAGGCGGCTCCCCGCAGGGCCTCGACGCCCAGGCCACCCGCGTGGTGGAGCAGAACTGGCAGGCGCCCCCGCCCGGCCCCGACCCGCGGACCGCCCCGCCCGGCCCCGACCCGCGGACCGCCCCGTCCGGCCGTCCCGTGCCCGGCGAGCGGACGCCGTCCGGGCCGCCGGAGGCCGTGCCGACGCTGCCGCCCGCCGCGGCCGAGGAGCGGAAGGGCCGCCGCACGGTCGTCGCGCTGTCGGGAGCGCTGAGCGCGCTGCTCGTCGCGACCGTCCTGGTCTTCGTGTTCGACCGCGACGACGAACCCGCCTCCCGCGGCGGCCCGGAGATCACCAATGCGCTGGAGAAGGCCGGCTTCAAGGAGATCGACCTGGACGACGCCACCGACGTCGGCCGCCCCGTCACCGACGCGGGCGCGGAGTTCACCGTCGGCACGCCCCGCTGCGGCGGCGAGTCCTACCGGGGGGTGCCCGCCGCGGACCGCACCGAGCTGTGCCTGGTGCCGCTGACCGTCGGCAACCCCTCGGCCCGGGAGGCCACCCAGCGGATCTTCCGCAGGCAGCAGATGCTGGTGACCGAGGAGGGCGGCGTCGCCACGACGGAGATCACCGACGGCTTCCTCAACAACGCCCCCGCGGTGCAGCCGGGCGGCAGGATCGCCGGAGAGCTGCTGTTCGCCGTCCCCAAGGGGGCCGACCTGGTCTCCGTGAAGCTGTACGGAGCCGACGGCTCCCCTGGCGTCGAGGTGAAGCTGTGAAGCGGTGGACGACGGCCGGAGCCGGGGTGCTGGGATGCTGCGCGCTGCTGGCCGGCGCGTTCCTGATCCCGCCGCAGCTGGCCGGCGCCTCCTCCTGCGAGCAGGCCTCGTCCGTCGACTTCGACGGGGACGGCAGGGACGACTTCGTCGTCGGCGACCCCAAGGCCACCCTCGGCGACGCCGTCTCCGCCGGGCAGGTGACCGTCTACTACGGCGGGGACCGGCCGGGCCGCGGCAGGCTCGTCCCCCTCCAGGGGGATCCGCAGGACGGCGCGGGTTTCGGCCACTCCTTCGCGACCGCGTACCTCAACGGCGACAAGTGCCTCGACCTGGTCGTCGGCTCCCCCTGGGCGGACGGCGGCACGGGCCGCGCGCAGATCTTCCTCGGATCTCCGCAGGGCTTCGAGCCCGGCGCGGTGCTCAAGCCCTCGCGGACGAGCCGCACCTTCGGCTGGTCGGTGGCCGCCGCGGCCAAGACCGGCGCGGACCGGGCCACCATCACCGTCGGCGCCCCCTACGAGGAGGTCGCGGGCGAGCCCTCCGCGGGCGCGGTGCACCTGTTCACCCTCGACGACCAGGGCGCGGTCGCCGGGCAGGCGGCCGTCGACCAGAACGACGACCGGCTGTCGGGCGTCTCGGAGGCGGGCGACCTCTTCGGCTGGGCGGTGGCCCTCGGCCGGATCCGGGGCGAGGCCGAGCGGCTGGACCTCATCGTCAGCGAACCCGGTGAGGACGTCGAAGGGCAGGGCGAGGACACGGGATCCTTCAGCGTCGCCGAGGACGTCCACACCGGCCGGGTGTCGGCGGGCGAGCACTGGAACTACGGCAACCTGGAGATCGGCGCCCCCACCCCCGGCGGGAACATCGGCTGGAGCCTGGCCCACCTGCGGGAGGGCGACGTCTCCTACGTCGCCGTCGGCGCCCCCGGCCAGACCGTCGACGGCAAGGAGCGCGCGGGCAGGGTCGTCCTGCTCACCTCCACCGGCCGGGGGCTGAACTCGCCGGAGGTCATCGAGCAGAACCGCGACAAGGCGCCCTACATCGAGGCGGGCGACCGCTACGGCCGGGCGCTCGCGCTGGCCGGGAACGACGTGACGAGCGGCGGCGTCCACCTCGCGGTCGGGGTGCCCCACGACGGCCCCGGCACGGGGAACAACCCCGAGAGCGGCTGGGTCCACCTCGTGCCGCTCGACCGGCGGGACAAGGCGCTGCTCATCGACGCGCTCAACTCCGACGTCCCCGGCGACCCGGGAGCCTACGAGCACTTCGGCAGCTCCGTCGCGTTCACCGCCGGCGCGCTGCTGATCGGCGTCCCCGACGACCGGGACCGGCCCTGCGGTTCGCTGGTCGTCCGCCCGCTCGGGGACGAGGACCCCGTCCAGCTCGTTCCGGACTCGGCGTACGACGAGACCGATTTCGGCGGGGCCCTGGGCGGAGCACCCGGCTGAGCACCGATGATCGGAGTATGCACAGATCCTTCTGGTTCGTCGCGGTGGCGGCGGCGGGCGTCCTGCTCGCCGGCTGCGCCGGAGACGAGAGTGTGAACGAGCGCCCTTCGTCCGCCTCCTCCGGTCCGAGCGCGGGTCCGCAGGCCGGCGCCGTGCCCGGGAAGGTGAAGCTCACCGAGCTCGCCGAGCTGGAGCAGCCCACGGGCCTGGCCGTCCGCAAGGGCGACCCCGCCCTGTACGTCATCGAGCAGCCCGGCCGGGTGCGCGCGATCCGCGACGGGAAGGCGGTCGCCGAGCCGGTCCTGGACCTCACCTCGGTCGTGGGAAGCGGCGGTGAGCGGGGGCTGCTGGGCATCGCCTTCTCCCCCGACGGGAAGTACCTCTACCTCGACCACACCGCCAAGGACGGCACCATCACGGTCGTGGAATACCCCGTCCAGGGCGACGGCACGGTGCGCCCGCAGGACCGCAGGGTCGTGCTGGAGCAGCCGCATCCGCGCACCAACCACAACGGCGGGCAGCTCGCCTTCGGCAAGGACGGGTACCTCTACATCAGCCTCGGGGACGGCGGCGGGGCGGGCGACCCCGACGGCAACGGCCAGAACCTGGGCAGCCTGCTCGGCAAGATCCTGCGGATCGACCCGCGCGGCGGCGAGCCGTACAAGGTGCCCGCCGACAACCCGTTCGTCGACAAGGCGGGCGCCAAGCCCGAGATCTGGGCGTACGGGCTGCGCAACCCGTGGCGGTTCTCCTTCGACTCCAAGACCGGCGACCTGTGGATCGGCGACGTGGGGCAGGACGACTGGGAGGAGGTCGACTTCCAGCCCGCGTCGTCCAAGGGCGGGGAGAACTACGGGTGGCCGCTGCGCGAGGGCAGCCATGAGTTCAGGTCCGGGGATCGGGCGGGCGTGCTTCCCATCCACGAGTACAAGCTGCACGAGAACGGCGAGTGCTCGGTCATCGGCGGCCACGTCTACCGGGGCGAGCGGCTGCGGGGAATGGAAGGGCGGTATCTCTACGCCGACTTCTGCGCGGGCTGGGTGAAGTCCTTCGAGCAGGCGGACGGGAAGGCCCGGGGGCACCACACCGTGCTGACCGACCTCAGCAACGTCTCTGCGTTCGGCCAGGACGCCTCGGGCGAGCTGTACGTGCTCAGCCTGAACGGTCAGGTCTTCCGGATGGACCCGGCCTGAGGGCGGCGGCCGGAGAAAACGGCGGCGGCCGGTGATTTCTCACCGGCCGCCGCCGAATTCAGTCCGTCCCCGGTGCCTAAGCCCAGGACACCCCGGCCTCATCGACGGCCATGCCCTTCGCCTCCTCCTGCTTACTGGTCATCACCTACTAACCAGTATCTTGCGTAGCGAAACCCATGCATTACGTGTCCGGCACCCCCGAAACCACGATTACCAGGCAATACGGCATGAGCAAGGATTCGATAATACCCGCTCATCCCACTGACCGGGACGGTCGTTTACCTACCAATAAGTAACACCGGTCAAGCGGCCGTCAGGTGTAGGAGCGCAGCGCCTCCTCGGCCACCTCGCGCGCGCCCTGAAGGCTCTTGGCCTGCTCCTCCTGCGGTTTCTTCTCGAAGCCGCGGCTGTAGCTGACGGTGACGATCACATTCTGCACTCGCGCCTCTATGCGAGCGGTCACCACGTTCTCCACCCCGTTATCAGTGAACACCCGCCTAAAAGCCTCTTCTCCCAGACCGGTCACCCTTTCCAGCAGAAGCGTCTTGGTGATCTTGTCTGATTTCTGCAGCTCGTAGTCCTGGTTGAAAGACCATTTGGCGGTGCTGACCGGGTCCAGATCGTTGTTCCCGTCCGCCAGACGCGTCTCCAGGCGCAGATAACGTGAATCGTTCCCGTCGCCGCTGGTGTATCCGCACGAGCCCGCGCGGGAGCCTCCGTGCTCCTGCGGGTCGTCCACCGCGACCCACTTGCGGAAAGTCGCCTCCGAGACGCTGTCGCAGATCTTCTTCGGCAGTTCCGTCAACGGCCCTTCACCCGCGGTGCCCGGGGCGGTGGGCGAGGGCGCCGCCGTCTCGCCGGGCTCCTCCGGCGGAGACGGGTCGGCCGGTTGCGGCGAAAGTTCCGGCGAAGGCTCCGTGGCGTCCTCGTGCTCGGCCGTCAGAGTGGGCATCGCGCCCTCTTCCGGAGCATCGCTCCACAGGAGCGGGAAGGCGAAGAACACCACGCCCGCCGCCAGGAAGAAGGAGATGAGCGCCACCTGCCAGCCCCGGGGCCGCCAGCGGCTCGGCTCGGGCGGTTCGGGAGGCGAATAGACCCGGTCGAAATCAGCGCGCACGTTCTCGAAAGTACGGACCCGTAAGGGCTTTGTCATTATCTCCGGAGAGGATGGATCCATGTTGCTGACCGATCTCGCCGCCGCTTGGCGAGCCGTGTCCGAGACCTCCGCGCGCCGGGAGAAGACCTCGCTCATCGCCTCCTGTCTGCGCGACGCCGGGCCCGAGGAGGCACCCCTCGTGGTGCACTACCTCGCCGGTGAGCTGCCGCAACGCCAGATCGGCGTCGGCCGCTCCGCCCTGCGCGACCGTCCGCCCGCCGCGTCCTCGCCCGCCCTCTCCGTCGGCCGGGTCGACGCGGTCTTCAGCGAGATCAAGGCCGCCTCCGGCCCCGGCTCCGTGGCCGGAAAACGTCGCCTGCTGCACGCGCTGCTGGCCGAGGCGACCGGACCGGAACAGGAGTTCCTCATCCGGCTGCTCGCCGGAGACCTCCGCCAGGGCGCGCTCGAAGGGGTGATGACCGAGGCGATCGCCAAGGCCGCCGAGGTGCCCGCGGCGGCCGTCCGGCGGGCCGTCATGCTCCGGGGCTCGCTCTCCGCGGTCGCCGTCGCCGCCCTCGCGGGCGGGGCGGAGGCGCTCTCCGCGTTCACGCTGCGCGTGGGGCGGCCCGTCCGGCCGATGCTCGCCTCTTCCGCGCCCTCTCTGGAGGAGGCGCTCAAGGGCGAGATGGCCGTCGAGTGGAAGATGGACGGCATCCGCGCCCAGCTTCACGTGGAGAACGAGCGCGTCCGGGTCTTCACCCGCACCCTGGAGGAGATCACCTCCCGCGTGCCCGAGGTCGTCGAGCGGGTGGGCGCCCTGGGCCTGCGGTCCGCGATCCTCGACGGAGAGCTGATCGCGCTGCGCGAGGACGGGCATCCGCACCCCTTCCAGGTCACCTCCGCCCGCGCGGCCACGCACTCCCGCTCCGGCTCCGACGGTGGCGGCCTGTCGCTTTTCGTCTTCGACGTCCTGCACCTCGACGGCGTGGACCTCCTGGACGAGCCGGGCTCCGTCCGCGGTGAAGCGCTCGTACGGGCCCTGCCCGAACCGCTGCGCATGCCCAGGACGGTCACCGCCGACCTGCCGGAGGCCGAGGCGTTCTTCGCCGACGCGCTCGCCCACGGCCACGAGGGCGTGCTGCTGAAGTCGCTGGACACCCCTTACACGGCGGGCCGCCGAGGCGCCGGCTGGATCAAGGTGAAGCCCCGACACACCCTTGATCTGGTCGTCCTGGCCGTCGAGCGCGGCAGCGGACGCCGCCGGGGCACGCTGTCCAACCTCCATCTGGGCGCCCGCGATCCGCGTACGGGCGGGTTCGTCATGCTCGGCAAGACGTTCAAGGGCATGACCGACCGCATGCTCGCCTGGCAGACCGAGCGCTTCACCGAGCTGAAGACCGATGACGACGGCTGGACGGTGACCGTCCGGCCCGTCCAGGTGGTGGAGATCGCCTTCGACGGACTGCAACGCAGTCCCCGTTATCCGGGAGGGCTGGCACTGCGGTTCGCCAGGGTGCTGCGGTACCGCTCCGACAAGACCGCCGAGGAGGCCGACACCATCGACACCGTGCGGACACTGGCCCGTTTCGAGCCCTGAGGCGGCCTCAGCCGCGCAGCCGGATCGGGTTGACCAGGTCCGCGTAGGCGATGAGCAGGCCCATGGCCAGCAGCAGCGCGCCCACCACATAGGTCAGGGGCAGCGCCTTGGCAACGTCCACCGGGCCGGGCGCGGGCCTGCCCGTCAGCCGGGCGAAAGCGCGTTTGACCCCCTCCCACAGGGAGCCCGCGATGTTGCCGCCGTCCAGCGGCAGCAGCGGAATGAGGTTGAAGGCCGCCAAGCCGAAGTTCAGCGAGCCGAGGACCAGCAGGAAAAGGACGACCTTGTCGACGGCCCGGGTGTCCGCGGCCAGGACCTCTCCGCCGATCCTGCTCGCCCCCACGACGCCCACGGGGCTGTCGGACTCGCGCTCCGCGCCATTGAAGGAGGCGTCCCAGATCCCCGCCATCTTCTGCGGCAGGACCGCGAACGCCTGCAACGTGCGGGCGGCCATGTCCCCCATGAGCGTCAGCACGTCCATCGGGCCCTGCCGGACGTACTCCTGGACGGGCGTGATGCCGAGGAAGCCCGCGGTGATCGTCCCGGAGCGCCCGTCCAGCGCGGCGACGCGGTTGGCGATCAGGGTCGGGGTGAGCACGGCCTCCCGGCCGTCGCGGCGGACCACCAGCCGCACCTGCCGGCCGGCCGAGTCGCGCACCAGCCGCTGGAACTCCCGGTAGCGGGTGACCGGAACACCGTCGAAGGAGACGATCTCGTCCCCCGGCCGCAGCCCTGCCTGCGCGGCGGGTGTCGGCGGATCACCCGCACCGCATCCGCGGGCGGCCTGGGCGGCGGGCACGACGCACTTGGCGACCGTCGCAACGCCCATCGTCGGCTCCTTGATCCCGAAGCCCATGAGGGCGACTCCCAGCAGCAGGAACGCCAGGAAGAGGTTCATCAGCGGGCCCGCGAAGGAGATCAGCGCTTTCTGCCACCACTTCTTGGCGTAGAAGACGCGGTCGGCGTCGTCCGGGCCGACCTCCTCCAGCGCCTCCTTGCGCGCCGAGTCGATCAGCTGCCCGAACCGCCCGGTCGAGGAGCGCCGCAGCCTCCCCTCGGGATCGCCCTGGCGCGGCGGCAGCATGCCGATCATCCGCACGTACCCCCCGAAGGGGATCCACTTGAAGCCGTACTCGGTCTCGCCGCGCCGCCACGACCTGATCGTCGGCCCGAAGCCCACCATGTACTGGGGGCAGCGCACCCCGAACCGCTTCGCCGCCAGCAGGTGCCCCAGCTCGTGCAGCGCGATCGAGGCCATCAGCAGCAGGAAGAACAGCACCACACCCAGCGCGAGCACGCCGCTCTCCTACCCGGGCGGCGGGGCGCCAAGCCGCCGCAGGCCGATCTTGAACGTTCCGGGGGCGGGCGTTGGGGCTCAGGGGGCCAGCAGCCCGCGCAGGTACGCCAGGTGGGGGGTGAGGTCCATACCCTGTTCGGCCAGCCAGGCGTCGGACAGGTAGGTGTGGGTGTAGCGCTCGCCGCCGTCGCAGATCAGGGTGACGACGCTGCCCCTCTCGCCGCGTTCGCGCATCTCCCCGATGATCTGCAGGGCGCCCCAGACGTTGGTGCCGGTCGAGCCCCCGACGCTGCGGCCGGTGACCTCCGACGTCCAGCGCATGCAGGCGATCGAGGCCGCGTCGGGCACCCGGTACATGCGGTCGATGACCGACGGCAGGAAGGACGGCTCCACGCGCGGGCGCCCGATGCCCTCGATCCGGGAGCCGGGGGCGGTCAGCGCCGGGTCGCCGCCCACCCAGGAGTCGTAGAACGCCGACCCCTCCGGGTCGACGACCGCCAGGCGCGTCTGGTGCCTGCGGTAGCGCACGTACCGGCCGATGGTCGCGGCGGTGCCGCCGGTGCCGGCGCTGACCACGATCCACGACGGCTCGGGGTGCGGCTCCAGCGCGAGCTGCTCGAAGATCGAGGCGGCGATGTTGTTGTTGGCCCGCCAGTCGGTGGCGCGCTCGGCGTAGGTGAACTGGTCGAGGTAGTGGCCGCCGGTGCGCTCGGCCAGCCGCGCCGCCTCGGCGTAGATCGACGCCGGGTCGTCGGTGAAGTGGCAGCGGCCGCCCTGGAACTCGATCAGCGCGATCTTCTCGGGGCTGGTACTGCGGGGCATCACCGCCACGAACGGCAGGCCCAGCAGCCGGGCGAAGTAGGCCTCGCTCACCGCCGTCGAGCCGCTGGAGGCCTCGATGACCGTGGTGCCCTCGGTGATCCAGCCGCTGGAGAGCGCGTACAGGAAGAGGGAGCGGGCCAGCCGGTGCTTGAGCGAGCCGGTCGGGTGGACCGACTCGTCCTTCAGGTAGAGGTCGATGCCCCATTCCGGAGGCAGCGGGAAGACGTGGAGGTGGGTGTCCGCACTGCGGTTGTTGTCGGCCTCGACCCGGCGGATCGCCTCGGCGATCCAGGCGCGACCTGCCGGTTCGCAGCGGTCTGTACTGTCCATGCCTCTCTCCTCTGGGAAGTCCGCTTCAGGCTATGCCTTGGGGAAACCCGGCGCCGCCGGGGGAAAGCGAGCCGGAATCGTCGGAATCGCTTACCCTGGCACGGGGTAACGGGTGGAAACAGCCCTCCGCGGAGGGCGGGACTGGGGTCATCGACACATGGAAACACTGATCGTGCTCGGCGGCGCGCTGCTGTTCTTCGTGCTGCTCATGGCCTCGATCGCCTTTCACGAACTGGGGCACCTGTCGTTCGCCAAGCGGTTCGGCGTGCGCACCCCCCAGTACATGGTGGGTTTCGGACCCACGCTGAAGTCGTGGCGGCGCGGCGAGACCGAGTACGGGATCAAATGGATCCCGCTCGGCGGCTACATCCGGATGATCGGCATGCTCCCGCCCCGCAAGGGCGACCCGGAGGGCATGGTCCGCGCCTCCTCCACCGGCCGCTTCCAGATGCTCATCGACTCCGCGCGCGAAGGCGCCCTGGAGGAGGTCGGCCCGGACGACGCCGACCGCGTCTTCTACAGCAAGAAGTGGTGGCAGAAGCTCCTCATCATGTTCGCCGGCCCCGCCGCGAACCTGCTGCTGGCCGTGGTGTTCTTCGCCCTGCTGATCATGGGCCTGGGCACCCTGCAGTCCACCCCGACGATCTCCAGCATCTCCAAGTGCGTCATCCCCGCCGAGCAGGCGTACCTGCCCGACGGCGGCCTGCGCGAGTGCACCGCCGAGGAGACCGCGAACTCCACGCCCGCCGCCAAGGCCGGACTGCGGCCCGGTGACACCTTCGTCTCCTTCGGCGGACGGCGGATCGAGGACTACTCCCAGCTCCAGGGGCTGATCCGGGAGTCGGCGAACAAGACGGTCCCGGCCGTGGTGCGGCGGGACGGCCGCGAGGTGCCGGTCAGCCTGCAGATCACCGCCAACCAGATGCAGGACCTCAAGGACTCCGACAAGGTGGTCACCGTCGGGTTCCTGGGGATCAGCCCGCTGATCGACCGGGTGCAGGGCGGGCCCGGCGACGTGGCGACGCAGATGGGCGACATGACCGTCCGCACCCTGGAGGCCTTCACCCAGCTGCCGCAGAAGATGGTCGGCGTCTGGCACGCGGCCTTCAGCGGCGAGGAGCGCGACCCCGAGGGGCCGATCGGCGTGGTCGGCGCCAGCCGCCTGGGCGGGGAGATCCTCGCCTCGGAGAACCCCGGGGTCGAGAAGCTCGCCTGGTTCCTGGCGCTGCTGGCCTCCATCAACTTCGCGGTCGGCATGTTCAACCTCATCCCGCTGCTGCCGCTGGACGGCGGGCACATCGCGGGCTCCCTGTGGGAGGGGATCAAGCGCGGCTTCGCACGGCTGCTGCGCCGGCCCGACCCCGGCTACGTGGACGTCGCCAAGCTGCTGCCGCTCACCTACGCGATGAGCCTCGTCCTCCTGGTCATGGGCGCGCTGCTGGTTTATGCCGACATCTTCAACCCCGTCAGGTTGACCTGAGAGAGACGTTCCGATTACTTTCAGCACACCGTCGGGACGCTCCGGGCTAGGGTGGCTACATAACGTAGCCACCCCCTGGAGGCCCGATGTTCTCGCGCCCCAAACGCCGTCACGACGGCGACCACTCCGACTCCGCTGACACCGCGGCCGACACCGCGGCCGACGGGCCGACGTCCTCCCACGCGGGCGCCATGTTCTCGGCGCTCTTCCTGCTGGTGTTCGCCATCGCGGTCATCGTGCCGTGGACGGTGGCGGACTCCGCCCGCCAGAACACCTACGCCGAGGCCCAGGCGCTGACCGAGGCCTACTGGAACGCCGGCGAACTGCCGCCCGACAGCGCCCTGGCCACCCGCGAGGCGCTGCGGGACTACACCCGCTTCGTCACCGAACGCGAGTGGCGGCTGCTGGCCCGGGGCGAGCTCTCCGAGGCCGGCTGGGCGCGGCTGAACTCCCTGCGCTCCGACCTCGGCCTGCTGGAGCCGCGCGACAAGTCCGAGAAGGAATCCCTGGACGCGGTCGAGGCCCAGCTGGAGCAGGTGTACGCCGCCCGCCGGCAGCGGGCCGTGGACGCCCAGGCCAGCCTGCCCTCCGGGGTACTGTGGCTGACCGTCCTGTCGGCCGGACTGGTGCTGGCCTATCCGCTGCTGGCCGGGGCGCGGCCCCGCGGCGCGGTGCGGTTCACCTACCTGCTGCTGGCCGGGAGCGTCATGCTGGGGGTGTACCTGGTCTTCGCCATCGACCACACCTTCACCGGGCCGCTCGGCGTCGACGCCTCGGCGTTCGAGAGCGCCTGGCGGGAATTCCGCCAGATCCCATGATGATCAAGCGCTCCGCCGTGCTGGGCGGCGTCCTGTGCGCGCTGACGGTCCTGGGCCCCTCCGCCGCCGCCGACCCCCAACCCGGGATCGTGGTCTGCATCGGCGCCGATCTGGTGCTCATCCAGCTGGACGTCACCATCGTCATCGGGGCGGGGCAGTGCTCCGCCCCGCCTCCCGAGCCACCGGCACCCGAACCTCCCGCTCCGGAACCTCCCGCGCCCGAGCCTCCGGCACCGGAACCACCGGCACCCGAACCTCCCGCTCCGGAACCTCCCGCGCCCGAGCCTCCGGCGCCCGAGCCTCCGGCACCGGAACCCCCTGCGCCGGAGCCACCGGCACCCGAGCCGCCCGCACCTGAGCCGCCCGCGCCGGAACCTCCGGCGCCTGTGCCACCGGCGCCGGAGCCGCCCGCGCCGGAGCCTCCGGCGCCCGAGCCCGTTCCGGTGCCTCCCGCGCCGGCGCCTCCGGTGGTCGAGCCCGCTCCCGTGCCACCGGCGCCCGAGCCCGCCCCGGTGCAGCCGGAACCGGCCCCCGTGCCACCGGCGCCCGCGCCGGCGCCCGTGCTGCCGGATCCCCCTCCCGTGCTGCCCGCGCCCGTTCCCGCTCCGGGGCAGCCGGTGCCCGCGCCCGCGCCTCCCGCTCCGGCGCCCGCGCCACCGGCGCCCGGAATCCCGGCTCCCGCGCCTCCGGTGGTCCCGGCCCAAGGCCAACCGCCCGCCCAGGTTGGAG